>JAHFOH010000059.1 GCA_023266955.1 Nitrososphaerota archaeon | reverse complement strand
GATGCCTAGCATGTTGAAGAATTGTAGGATTCGGATGGTATCCGTCAGGGCATGCTGCGACCATGTTCATGCCCGATGTTGCTGCTCCTAAAAGCAATGAGTTGCACACATTGTTCCCGTCCCCAACATAAGCGAGAGTTATTCCTTTGAGCTTCTTCTTCACTTCCCATATCGTGAAGAGGTCAGACACTATCTGTGTCGGATGCTCAAGATCGCTGAGGGCATTAATCACTGGAATGTTAGAGTGTTTGGAAAGTTGTACTACACTATCATGGGAGTAAACTCTGGCGACAATGGCGTCTAAGTAGCCTCCAAGAATCCTTGCCGTATCTTTTATCGGTTCTCCACGACTCAGCTGAAGTTCGCTTGATGCAAGATATACTGCATGTCCGCCTAGTCTGACCGTTGCTACCTCAAAGCTAGTCCTTGTCCTTGTTGATGGCTTCTCGAAGAGTAGTCCTACAGCCTTGTCATGAAGTGAGTTCATTTTCTTTCGTCCTTTGATCTTGGCTTTGATGTCCCTCGCCATCCGTAAGATCGCGCCCAATTCTTGCTGTGAAATGTCAGAGACAGAAAGGAAGGATCTTGTCATATCAGAATTCCCTTCCTCGGAATTGCAAGCAAAGACACTTATTAAACGAACCATCATTCGATGCCTGTAAAGGTGAGTGGTTGGGAAAGAAGGCGCGTGAAATCATTCATGCAAATGTGAACAAGGTACTGAAGGACTTGACGGCAGTCTATGCGGATGAATGGTTAGCCCATCATCTGTTTTGGCATCTGGCTCAAACGCTTAGAGGAATTGGGGCAGACACACTCAGAACTCAACTTGCCAAACAGTCACAGGGTGAGCTGGAGCACGCTGAGAAAATTGCCAAACGAATAGTCCAACTAGGCGGGTCGCCTCCAGCCGTGTGGGATGCTATTGCTAAGGCAGCGAACTGCAAGCCGAGTCCGCCACCTTCGGATCGAACCAACCTAGAAGCGGCGATCAAATTAGTTTTAGATACTGAACGATGCGTCATCGATGTGTACAACAGCTTGCTAGGTAAGTATCGTAATATTGATCACGTCACCTACGAGCTTGTGGAAGACCTACTGATAGACGAACTCGAGGAAGAGGAAGTCTGGGAGAATTATCTAGCTAAAGTCTAGCTACCATCGCCTAGTATCTCCCTCTAACAACCCACTTCCAATATGGATCCTATCAATATGTTTAGACAGGGTACTCTTATCGCTGAACTGCGAACCGCAATAAGGACACTTCGCTCCCTTCGGCAAGTCTAGGTCAGGAAGAGGTGCATATTCAGCTCTCCGATCACCTACAATCACTGTCTGAGAGATTACTCCAACTACGTTGTCGCGCTCCTTGACCACAAGTCTTCTAATGTTATGCCGGGCCATGGTTGCCAGAGCTTCATCGACGCTGGTATCGGGAGAAATCGAGATAAGAGGTGATGACATTACCTCCCCAATCTTCACTTGAGAGGGATCGAGTCCTGACGCCACAACCTTATTGAGAATATCTCTCTCTGTAACAATCCCAATTGGCTTATCGTCTTTAGCAACCAAAACGCTACCTAACCCCTTATCCCTCATCGCTATCGCTGCAGCTGAGACGGTCTTCTCCTCATCCAAGACGAGAAATTCGGTACTCATGTAACTCCTCACAGGCTTTTTTAGAAAATCTTCGAGACCAGGTAGCAAAACAGAATTACCTCCGTCAACGTTGAGAATTCGTGTCTATAAACTCCTTGGATGACATTCGCCCAGCCCTATGAGATAATGTAACCTTTCTGCGTCAGAAGCTCGACTAGATATTCTCCGAATGCGAGAGAGCAGGTGAGTCCAGGGGAGACGGCGTTCAGAATGTGTACTGAGTGGTCTGTGTATTCAATGACAAAATCGTCCACAAGGTTTCCATCATCATCGACTAACTGCGCCCGGATTCCACTGAAACCCTTTACAAGATCAGCTTCACGCAGTGAAGGAACGAGCCTCCTAGCTTCTTTTACAAATGCAGACTTGCTTAAGGAAGTGCGGAGCTGTTTAACAGCTACCCTGAGGAAATAGGCGTCTGTCACTAACTTGAGGAAGCCAGGCTCGCTAATTGTGGAGAAGAATTCTTTGAGGTTGAATTGAAATGTGTCATAAGCCTCTCTTCCACCTGCAAGCACAGCATTCGGACCAACAATTACAGATCCATGCATGGTCTTTGTGAAATGTATTCCTAGAAAGGGGAGTTCAGGGTCAGGGGGAGGATAAATCATGGAGCTAATTACATTCGCCTTCTCCGCAGTTGTCTGATAGTATTCTCCCCGAAATGGAATTATTGCATACTGCCTACCTACGCCTAACATATGGGCGATTGTATCGGCATAAAGACCAGCGCAATTTAAAACAATCCTCGACGAAAGTTCTCCTTTTGTTGTTGTTAAGGTCACTCCTTCAATCCTTTCCTTGAGAGTTAGTAGCTCACATCCGAGCAAAAGTTTAGCTCCCTTCCTTACCGCGTCTTCAGCAACCGATTGAACAAGAGCCCTTGAGTCTATAATGCATCCCGTGGGAGAATGTAGAGCTGCAGATCCCTGCACATTCGGTTCCAACTTCTTCATTTCCTGAGCATCTAGGATCATCACACCTGGAACGCGATTCGCTTCTGCCCTCTCTTTCAAATTCGATAGCACACCGATTTCGTCTTCATTTCGAGCTACCACCAAGGTTCCAACTTGCTTGATGGGGACATTCCTCATTCTGGCATATTCCCGTATCATGCTGTTTCCCTCAACACAGAGTTTTGCCTTCAGACTCCCAGGTTTCGGATGAAAACCAGAGTGTACTACACCACTGTTTCTTCCGCTTGCGTGGTAGGCGATACTCTTCTCCTTCTCAAGAAGAGCGACCTTGAGTTGAGGTTTCTTCAAAGTCAAAGCTCTCGCAAGACTAGAGCCAATCGCGCCCCCTCCGACAATTGCAACATCATAGCGCTCTGTCAAAGAGCTTACCTTATTTCAAAAGAGATTATGCTTTCTTGCCTTCCCGCTTACCGTAGTCTAGTGCGACAACTACCGTCCAGACAAGGGTGAACAACCCCCAAACGGAAATACTGACCACATTAACAAGTGAAAACCGCGTTATCAGGACAAGCAGTACGCTCGGAGGAATAGTCATCTTAAGCGCTAGTACTGTGGAATCCACAAGATCTTTCTTTGGTTGGTCCCCTGATGACACGATACGACTATGCTGTTTGAAGAATTGAAAGAGCTTAAACCTTAATGGACGAATCATACAGTCATGGAGGAAGCCTGGTTCTTCAAATCAGGAGGCGGCTGGCGACCCTATTACAATTTGTTGTATTTGCCGTACACTGCGACGGTTCTGAGCTATGTCGTTATAGGAGCTGCCATTGCGCCAGTGATCTACTATGATAGATTGGGATCTGCCATAGTTGCCTATTTCTTAGGCGTAGGATTGGCCGCACATTATCTGAATGAAGCGTCGACTGGGAGGGCTGGAACGAAGATTTCCAGGAGGGGTCTTTTGACCATATCCCTCTCTGCACTCACAATTGCACTTTTCATCGGCGTTTACTACGCTCTGACAGTTACTGTATTCCTCCTCCTTTTCATATTTGCGGAGACATTCTTCCTATTTTCTTACAATGTGAAATCATTCCTAGGAGGAAGATTCCACAATGATTTCTGGTTCTCTCTGTCCTGGGGTTCTCTCCCTCTGCTTACAAGTTACTTTGTTAACACGCTCACTATAACGCCGTCTAGTCTGCTAATGTCTGTGGTTGCTGGTCTAACAGCAGGGATTCAGGCTCGATTAAGCAAGTGGCTCAAGGAATGGCGAAGAAACCCTGAGTTGAACAGCATCCTTTCCAGATCTAATAATGGAGCCCCGCTGATCAAGAACTATGACATTCATTCATTGATTTGGAGGCCGCAGAGCGCGTTGAAGATTCTTGTGTTGACAGTTAACCTGCTTGCCCTCTCCATGCTTCTATCGAGGCTAGCGCTCTGAATTGAACCAGCTGGTAATAGATCAAGGTGTCAGAGATAGATTTCCAAGTCTGAGCGCGTTTCTTCTTTCTGTCAGTAATGTTGCTGTTCAGAGGACTGATGCTAAACTGGAAGAGTACAAAGAACAAATCTTCACTGCCGTAAGAGGAAGGTATGATCTGGAATCTGTTCCTCAGGTGCCCATCTTTAGGGCGTACAGAGACTTCTTCTGGAGGGTTGGCGTCGACCCGACTAAAATAAGACCAGCCGCTGAGGCCTTGATTAGAAGGATTCTTGCGGGAAAATCTATCCCCTCAGTGAATACCCTCGTAGACGCCTACAACCTAGCTTCAATAGATACTGGTGTAGCGTTGGCCACGTTTGATTCGTCAAAAGTAAGCGGCCCAATGACGATGCGATTCGCCCGTGAAGGCGAGAAGTTTCTAGGAATAGGCATGCAAGAGGCGATGACGTTGAATGGAGGGGAGGTTGTAGTCTCAGACGAGGAAAGGCTAGTAGCGGTCTATCCTTACAGAGACGCTGATTACTCCAAGGTTACTTTCGAAACGACTGACGTTATTCTGATGATTTGTGGTGTACCAAGAGTAGATGATTCTGTACTTTATGAAGCTGGAAAGATAGCAGTCGATTATGTTATGAAATTCTGCTCTCGAAAGGTTTCTTCTTAGGGAAGAAGATTATAGCCTGATAAGGTATCAATCTTGTGGGAGCTTCGTCGTTTCCGGCACCAAAGCGCTGTCCAGATTTTAGAACACCTGACAACTATTGTTCGTACCCATAGGATTATGATGTGACATACCCCTAACTGAGGCGAGGTCGAAAAGCAAGTGAAGCTTATTGCACTCCTCACGGCATCTCTTATCATCTCCTTTACTGTTGTTTCTGTGGCAGCACTCTACCTTCAACCTCAGTTAGGCAATTTGAAGCTTGGAAGCTCTGAACTTCAGAAGTTCGAGTCATATGATCAGCTGAGAGCCTACCTTAACGCTAAGGCCAACTTCCAGAGTCCCCTGCTTGGAGCATGGACGACGCTAACCGCACCATCAGCGCTACGTGCAGATGTCATTGCTTTGAACTCAGGGGCAGTCGCGTACTCTACGACTAACATTCAGGTTTCTGGTGTTGATGAGGCTGATATTGTCAAAACAGACGGCAAATACATCTACGTACTATCCCTAACCAGCTCTCGCATCTTCATTATCAAGGCTTATCCACCTGAAGAGGCCGCTCTGGTTTCCACGATCGAAGTAACCGGAATGGTTCAGGGACTTTTTGTAAACAGAGATAGACTTGTGCTTTTTGTTGGTGGCTTTCCGTACATCATTGCTGACTGTTTCAGATGCGTTGGTATCGCAAGCAGTGTTGCTCCGCGACCCTTCGTAGATGGCAATGTGACGATACAGGTCTACGACATAGCGGACAGAGCCTCGCCTAGCTTAGCAAGGGAGGTTTCTGTGACGGGTTCGTATGTGAATTCGAGGATGATTGGCGACTATGTCTATGTAGTTGTAAATACCCCAGCCAGTCCCGATGTGTTACCTCAGGCTCAGGTTGATGATCGCGTAAAAGAAATTTCTGCCACCGAAATCTATTACTCGAATATTACAGACGCTGGCTATGCCTATACTACGGTAACTGCTCTGAATGTGCAGAGTCTCGGTGAGGAACCAACCTTCACTACTGTATTAACTGGAGCCACGAGCACCATCTACGTGTCTACAGACAACATCTACTTGACGATGACTGATTTCGGTGCTGTACCGTTAGGTGACACAGGCGAATTCATTCAGGTTGAGGAGACAGCTATCCACAGGCTTGAAATCGACGGCAAGAATGTTACCCCAGTGGCAAGTGGCTCCGTCCGGGGTCATCCTTTGAATCAGTTCAGCATGGATGAATACAACAACCACTTCCGTATTGCAACTACGGTTGGATGGGGTGAAGATTCTAAGAACAATCTGTATGTGCTTGATAGAGATCTAAACATAGTTGGAAAGATTGAGGACATGGCTCTTGGCGAGAGCATCTATTCAGTCAGATTCATGGGCAGCAGAGCATATGTCGTAACATTCCTTAAGATTGATCCCCTATTCGTCATAGATGTTGGTGATCCTTCTAGCCCAAGAATCTTAGGACAGCTGAAAATTCCTGGATTCTCCAGCTACCTACATCCATTTGACGACAACCACCTGATAGGAATAGGCAAGGATGCTGCGCCTTCAGATCAGGGGAACTTCGCATGGTTCCAAGGAGTGAAGATTTCTCTGTTCGATGTCTCTGAAGTGAACAAGCCGAAGGAAATTGCTACCCTCAATCTAGGCGATCGCGGCACGGACTCTCCCATCCTCTATGATCACAAGGCGCTACTCTTCGATAAGGCACGCAATATGCTCGTCATACCAGTTCTTCTAGCGCAAATAGACCCAGACAAATATCCTGGAGGCTTGCCGCCAGACACATATGGCGACTTTGTCTTTCAAGGAGCCTACATCCTCAACGTTTCACCCGAATCTGGCATTACAGTGAAGGGGCGTGTAACTCATCTACTTGACAATGGCGACTTAGTGAAAAGCGGTTTCAACTTCGACTCAAGTTATGAAGTGAGGAGGAGTCTATACGTAGGAGACGTCCTATACACAGTTTCGGATAAGAAGGTTATGATGAACGACATACCTACATTACAGAAGCTGAACGAAATAGAGTTACCGGCCCAGCTCATCCAGTAACTCAGCCTTGATTTAGGATCTGAAGACGAAGCACGTTACGGCAAAGACTTTCTCACTCTAATTCGATCCGAAGCGTTATTTGTAGCCCGACTCGGTCTAGGAGTAATGAGCAGCGGATGGAGAAGACTGGCACGACACCGACGGACAATGAAGGCGATAATTGCAATCGTGATTATCGTCGCAACCTACTTTAGCGTATTTTTCGTAGAGGTAAGTTTAGAGAGTTCTACAGTTGAAGTAGCAACGGGTAAATTCCGACATTCATTTGGAACTCCGCTTCCAACTCCCAGAAGTGAGGTCGCAGTCGTCTCGTTGGGCCAAGAGGTTTTTGTCATTGGAGGGGTAGATACTAGCTTCTCAACTACCGATAAGGTGGAAGCCTACGATACCGTTTCTGATTCATGGAGGGCTCTTCCACCCCTACCGAAACCACTGCATCATGTTGCAGCAGTGGCGTTGGATGGAAAGATCTACGTAATCGGAGGCTTCCATGGTGTTCCGTTTACACCGAGTAACACACTCTTCATCTTCGACATAAAGACCCAAACATGGAGTGAGGGCAAGTCCATGCCTACAGCCCGAGGAGCCTTGACAGCCCAGGTGGTCAAAGGAAGGATATACGCAATCGGAGGTGCATCTGGAAACCCACTCGCAATAAACGAAGCCTACGATCCCGCAACGAATACCTGGGAAGCTAGAAGCCCTATGCCTACGCCCCGTGAACACTTAGCCTCCGCCGTCGTCAAAGACCGCATCTACGTGATTGGTGGGAGA
>JAHFOH010000217.1 GCA_023266955.1 Nitrososphaerota archaeon | reverse complement strand
AGAGCTTCAGAAGCTCGACAGCCTCATGACCAAGGAAAGTGTGGGCGCCTGTGAATTCGAGGAGCACTTCGCGAAGGTTGGAGTTCTGTGACGGTTGCTGAAAGAGATGAGCTTCAAGACCATCATTCATAGGCCGGGAGGAAACGCTTGAAGGCCAGCGACAGAGCTATATAGCAACATTTAGCACAAAGCACCTCATGCTCGAGGTCAACGGGAAACAATTATTCATTATTGATGACCACGTCCACTTATGGGACGGCAGGAAAGAGAACTGGAGGCAGCCTAGGTATGCGCAGGGTTGGCTTATGTGCTTCTACGACTACCATAAGGGCCTGTCTCCTCCGGAGTACGCCTGGCCCCTGGATAAGTACGCATGGTATGGTCCAGAAACTTTCGTTGAGGACGTATTCGCTAAAGGGTACGTAGATGTCGGCATTTTTCAGCCGACGTACCTAACTGACTTCTTCACGAACGGGTGGAACACAACTGAGCAGAACAGTGTCTTGAAAGAAAAATATCCCGACCGCTTTATACTAAACTCGAGCTTCGACCCAAGGGAAGGAGAGGAGGGTCTAGTAAAGTTCGAGAATAAGGTCAGAAAGTGGGGCGTCAAAGGCGTAAAACTTTACACCGCCGAGTGGAAAGGGAACTCCAAAGGCTGGAGCTTGAGGGATCCATGGGCCCAGCGTTACCTAGAGAAATGTGTAGAACTAGGAGTGAAGAACATTGTCCCGCACAAGGGACCAACCATCTGGCCGTTTAACAAGGACGCGTTCGATGTAAATGATGTAGACGAAGTCGCGACTTCTTTCACGGAGCTGAACTTCATAGTCTCCCACGTTGGGCTGCCTCGACTCGATGACTTCTGCTGGATAGCTACACAGGACAAGAACGTCTACGGGGACTTGGCCGTGGCGATGGCCTTCATCCATTCAAGGCCGAGATTCACAGCTCAGATGCTTGCTGAGCTACTCTTCTGGCTTGGGCCCGACCGCTTGCTCTTCGGGAGCGATTACGCCCTCTGGAACCCGAAATGGCTAATCGAGAAGTTCATCCAGTTCGAGTTGCCCAAGGACATAGAGAGCGAATACAAGGTAGATTTCTCGCTGGAGACCAAGAAGAAGATACTTGGGCTGAACGCAGCAAAGCTCTACGGATTAGACATAGAAGGACAGAAAAAGAAGCTGGCAAAGGATCCGATCGCTACTAAGTACAAGATAGAGCCAGCTAAGTTCGAGATACCCAAACACCTGGAGTAGCCCTGAGTTCTGTGAATTAAGGTCAGGGACCCCCTCTTGGTGTCGCCAGAAGATGTATGGAGAAAGCTCGGGGAAGTCTTCGATCCCGAAATAGACCAACCGCTCACCACCCTGGGCTTCATAGAGAACGTGGAGATAAAACAGGGAGACGTGACCGTCTATCTTCGACTTCCAACCTTCTGGTGTTCACCGAACTTTGCCTACTGGATGATGCAAGACATAGTAAATGAGGTCTCCAAGCTCAAAGATGTTAAGTCAGCAAAAGTATTGCTGAAAGACCACTTTGAAGCAGAAAGACTCAACGAGGGAATAGCAAAGGGCAAGAGCTTCGAGGAATGCTTCGCGGACGAGTCCATCACAGGAGGCCTGGACGAGCTCAGGAGAACATTTAATCAAAAATACTTCATCTCTAGGCAAGCGGATTTGGCTACTAAGATCACGAAGGCCGGAACAAAGGCTGAAGAGATGACTCGTCTAACCCTCTCTGACGTTAAGATAGATGACTCGAGCGAAGACATCGTAATTAGTAACTCCGGGGGAAAGACCCGTATAACTCAGGCAGCGCATGTTCTCCGAGCCTACCTTAAGAAAAGAGAGGACTTAGGACTACCGTGCACCTCGGAATCACCATTGTTCGTCAATACGCAGGGTGATCCGATTAGGCCGGAAGACCTAATGAGGCTTCACGAGAGAGCTAGGCTGATAAATCTTAACTTTGCTAGTAACGCTCTCCTATGCTGTTCCCTTCTATCATCTCGCTATAAGATGGACAACGAAAAATTTCGCCGCGGCGGAGTTTGAAGGAAAGCAAACCGGATGAGGCATTCTAGTTGCGGCTTTCGAGTGTGCGCCTAGAGATGACGGAGACCATACGCTAGCGTACTTTTTGCCACGGCATTTTTCTCGCGCATCATCCCAAGAATGCAGGATCGAGAACGCAAATTTTGTTGAGGGTCTACTGTCTCGCACCTATAGAGAAGGCCGCACCTAATGCTTAACGCCCTCAGTCTACGACACAGGATTCTGTTTTCGCTGGCTAAATGAACGGGGACTACGGGACGAGTGTCGCTCTACCCTCAATCTTTCCAGCCTTAAGATCCTCGATTGCGTCGTTTACTTCGTCTAGGGTGTACTTCTTGGTTTTCACCTCAACCTTTCCCTGACGTACGAGCTCCACCAACTCCTCCAGTTCCCTGTAACTGCCCACAAGGCTGCCTTCGATTGTCAACTCGCTGAAGATCATATCTTGCGCAGGGATACTGACGGTCCCACCACGGCCTCTCATAGCATAGCCTACTACTACGAGTTTGCCGCCCTTCGTGAGCATTTGCAAATCATTCTTGAGAGTTTCATCTACTCCGACGAAGTCGACAGCGACGT
>JAHFOH010000058.1 GCA_023266955.1 Nitrososphaerota archaeon | reverse complement strand
ATCCTTCGTTTCTTTAGACGCGCAACTGTGTTCGATTGATCCTCGTCTACATAGGAGACGATACCGCTTCTCCGATCTTCATGGAGGGGTGAAAGAATCCTCTTACCGCTTTTTTGAAGCCCATCGATCAGGCCCGTGGTTAATGAGCTAATTCTGCCATACCTGTCCTTCATGTCGTCTTTGACTGCTAATGATAGAGCTTCTTTCGCTCCAACTATTGAAACAGGAGGCCAGGTACCCCATTCGAACCTGGATGCGGTTTCAGCTGGAATTGCATCTTCAAGGTCAAACGGGTCGATGAAAGGATCGGTTCCTGCTAGGAATCTTTCAATGATATTTCCCTTGATCCCGTGCCATCCAGTAAAACTTGGCTGCATTTGATCCAGCATTTCACGCTTAACGTAGACGAATGCTGCACCATGAGGACCCATAAGCCACTTGTAAACTCCGCTGGTCAAAACATCGATGCCGTCACGTCTTGCGTCTACTGGCATGACTCCGAGCGCGTGAAATGCGTCAACAATCATTAGGGCTCCGTGTTTGTGTGCAATCTCCGCAACCTCTCTGATTTTTTCCCTGCAGCCGTTCAGCCAAGCCACGTAGTCGACCGATACGAGGCTAGTGTTGTCGTCTATCGCCTTTTCATATTCTTCAAGCGGTATAATGCCGTTCTTTGGGTGAAGTAATCTGACCTCCTTCACTATCCGCTTCTTCCGTTGAAGATGCCACAAGTATACATTTGTGGGAAAATTGTTGCCACCTATCACCACGTTTGAACCAGGCTTATGATCAATGCTGCAGGCAACAGCAACTAATCCTACGGTAACGTTTGGAACACAGGCGACTTCATCTCCATCGACTCCAATTAACTTGCCGAACAGCTTTCTTGCCTCAACTATTTCGAGGAACCACTTCTCCCAATATTCTCCCTTCGTACTCCATTCTCTCACGCACCTTCTCATCTCTCTCGTGACGAAATTTGTTGGTGGACCAGTTCCAGCATTGTCGAGATAAACCAGGGATTTGACTATTGGAATCATTTGGCGGATTTTTCTGACATCCAACTTTAGAGGACGCGGTTCTGGTAATTCAGAAAGTTATTGTAGTTAACTCTCCAAATATTGGAGTATCATATAGGAAACTGAGCTACCGAGTCCTTACCTTGCAACGAGTTGGTCACTCAAATGAGAGTGGACTAACCTTTTAAACAAATCCTGACTCGATGTGGGCATGCCCATGTTCGTAACTCTCATCAGGTGGACTGATCAGGGCGTGCGTACTGTAAAAGAGTCGACGAAGCGCTACCGAGAAGCCGAGAAGCTGTTCCAGAAGATGGGTATTAAGACCGTAGGATTCTACTGGACGCTAGGTAGGTATGATGCCATATCTATAGGTGAGGCCCCAGATGATGAGACTGTTACCGCCGCAGCTCTAGCCATCGGCTCTAAAGGCAACGTACGGACGGAAACCCTGCGTGCCTTCTCACTCAAAGAAATGGACCGAATCCTCAAGAAAGTTACGTAGAACCCCGCAGGGTTCCCTAACTTTTTTTGTCTCTTGAGCTTGCCAGGGTCGTACTGTTCGATCTGATGCTTAACACATCGCCGTACACTTCTTAAGAAATCGCAGAAAGTATGCACAACGGAGGTTCAAGAGATGAGGAAACAAAGTAACAGACAAATTCAGTCGCATGAGGAAGAGGAACTTTGCTCTTGCGGCTCAGGTCTTAAGTATACTCAACGTTATGGATATGAGGAAGGATCCTCATGCAGCTGCGGTTAGAAGACTAAGCCTAAGCTAAGCAATTCTGATGTACTCATAGGCTCCTCTCGAGGATGCAAAGGCGTAGTGAACCTTCTGAAAGTCTCTTCGGAATTCAGCTACTTCACGTCTCACTCTCTGTGAGCCATTTCCCTTTACGATTACTCGGGCAAGAAAACCTGCAACGTCTTTCATATGATTCTCTTTCATTCCAAGTCTAGTCAATTCTTGACTGCCAAGACGGATGCCTGAAGGATTTTGATAGTGTAGACCCTTTTGAACGTCTTGAAAGAGCATTTGCCTGTTGACGATTATGTTGGCTTGCTCAAGCTTCTTTTCAATATCCCCCCCTAATCCGTATTTAGAAACATCGACTGCAACTTGATGAGATTCTGTGAATCCGCGTCTTTCTCCGACTACATTAAGCCCTTTCTCGTAGAGAGCCTGGGCTAACGCTTTAGAGTTTCTGACTATTTGTGAAGCATATTGCTTTCCGAAAGCCAGCATCTCAGCCATTGCAATTGCCTTGCCAGCAACATGGTGGAGGTGATGATTGGAAACAGTGGAGGGAAAAGTAACTTCTTTTATTCGATCGGCGTGTTCACCCTTACTCACAATTATTCCACCTTGTGGTCCAGGTAGACATTTGTGACTACTCATAGTGATTATCGTCGCGCCCTCCTCGAAAGGATCCTGAAATCGGCCTCCAGCAATCAATCCCCCTACATGCGCTGCGTCATAGCAGACAACTGCGCCAGCCTCTTTCAGAGCATCAGCCAGCTCTCTAACTGGCTCCCTAAACAGGATTAGAGAACCGCCGAACATTCCGACTTTTGGTGGCTTCCCCTCCTTTACCAAGGAAGCTATCTTCTCCTTGGACTTGTCCACGTCGATCTGAATGTTTTCGTCATCAAAGGGGAAATACTGAACATCCAGTCTGCCAACATTTCCGGCTGTTCCTTTCACCCTCGCCGGACCCATAGATACATGCCCGCCTTTGACTATGGCTTTGGTAAGCATCACATCATTAGCTTGGGCAAACGCAGTGTAAACTACCAGATTCGCTACCAGTCCTGATACTGGGCGTACATCGGCGAAGTCTGCTTTGAACAGCTTCTTCGCTAACTCGACGGCGAGGAGTTCAACCTGATCTATGTAGATGCAGCCGGCATAAACCCTCTCTCCAGGCCAACCCTCCGCGTATCGATTACCAAAGTCTGAAAGAATAGCTTCACGGACAGCTGGAGAAGGAACGTTTTCGCTCGCTATTAGTGGGAGGGATTCCTGAAACCACTTGTGGTGCCGCTCCAGCAGGTTGAAGACGGTCCTGAAGTGCTTCTTCGCCGTACTTCGAGCAGTTGAATGAGGCATCACGAATAGTTGATTTCATGAATGATAAAACTTCTCGGTTCTGGATGTTCGTGGAGATTTGATGATGTGCACTAGGCAGAGTAGACTACGATCGAAACCTCGGGATCACGTCTTCCGCGAAGATGTTCATGGACCTGAAGTCGCCGATAAAGGCGCTTGGGAAGAGAAGTTGGAAGTAGGTAGCTCCAGCATCTATGTACGATTTAATGATGTCAGCGCAGGTCTCTGGTGTGCCTGCCACCATGAAGCGTGGAAGATCAAGTCCGATGTAGCCCTTGATTATGGAAAGAATTTTTCCGGGACTCCTTTTTATGACCTGAAGAGTTGCTCTTCTGGTTCCGAATCTTCTGAGAACATTCAACGCTTTTCTGAATTCTTCGCTAACTTGCCCTTCATTCTTATGGGTGGCAACCACTAGAGAAATGGACTTCTGCAGATCATCAGACGCTCTGCCACTGCTTGATCTGTAGGAGTCTGCGAGCCTAATCTTCTGCGCAAATTCTTCGGCGGTGACGAAGAAGTGGGGAAAACTTGAATTGAAGCCGTCTGCGTTCTCCGCAGCTATTCTCAGGATTCTTCTACTGCTTCCTCCGATCCAGATTCTTGGTCGAGGTTTTTGGATAGGTTTCGGAAGACAAATCGCGTCCTTCAGTGAATAGTACTTTCCCTCGAAAGTTACGCTCTCCTCGGTCCAGAGCCTCTTGATTATCTCAACGGCTTCGATGAGCTCCCCTGTTCTCACAGAGTGCTTACCATAAGGTATGCCGTAAGCTTGGAATTCTTCTCTGTGCCATCCTGCACCCACTCCGAGTTCAAGTCGGCCTTGACTTATCACGTCTAGGGTCGCAGCCATTTTAGCTAGAAGTGATGGATGGCGGTATGAGTTGCAGAGCACTAGGCTCCCGAGTCTCAGCTTTTCTGTTTGAGTGGCAATGGATGAGAGGGTGCTCCAAGATTCTATGTATGGTCTATTGGTGAAAAAAAAGTGATCGGACATCCAGAAAGAATCGTAACCTAGTCTTTCCGCTTCTTGGGCGATTACCCTAGTTTGAGTGTAGCTAACTCCTTCCTGGATGACGCTAACTCCGAAGCCTATCATCTATCCTGATCTCCACTTAGGATGTGCCTCTAGCCACCAATCTGGCACTCTGATGGTGTGCTTTATGTCAATGTAGTCGTACGGTTTAATGTCTAAGACTGGTGTGCCTTCAACTGCATCTAATCCTCTTACCTTCAGTACGTTCTCTCTCCTCTCTAACAATTCTACGACTGCTAGTCCTATTGGATTAGGCCTGCTCCTCTCTCTGACCGAAAAAATTCCCACTTCAGGAAGGGTAACTCTGTGCCTAGGATGCGTCTTCAGTTTCCTTCTTTCTTGTTCTGGAACTAAATGCATCCAGAAAATCACAAAGATATGTGAGTAGCTTTCTATCGCATTCAGCGCCTTCTCTAAGCCTTTTCTCAACACTACTTCGGAGATAACATTGCTCCTTTGAGTATGGATCTCCTCCTCAGTTGCAGTCGTTCTGACAAATCCAATTGGACGAATATTGATTTGCCGCACCTGATTACTCAATACAGCTGAGCGTTTGACCCTCTTTAAGACCTAACGCCCCTCAACTCAAAAATCTTCTAGACTTCGGATCTTTTGAAGAATAGCCAGTTATCTCTGAATCTCACAAGAATGTATTCTCCTTTCAGCCTCTGGCCTCTCAATGTGAATCTAATCTCCATGGGAGTCCTCTCCTCCAAGATGTAGGTTCCTTTGTCCCAGGTTTCCACTGAGCCGGCACCGTATTCTCCCTCCGGAATGACGCCTTGGAAATCCATGTAGCTCTGTTCATGGTCTTCAGTCTGAATAGCAAGTCTCTTGACTCCTCTTTGTTTTGGCGGCTCCTTTGGAATCGCCCAAGACTTCAATACACCATCCATTTCAAGTCTGAAGTCCCAGTGGTCGCGGCTGGCTTTGTGAAACTGGATTACGAATCTTGTTTCGTCGTTTTTCAAAGACTATTGCTTTGATTCACCAATCCACTTATCTGTAGTGAGCATGTTTTCGCCTTGAATAGGCAGTCGCATCACGCGGCTAGTTTCTAGAAGCCTGTCAACGGCTGTCCTCTGATCTTCTTCACTCCACCGAAACCATTTCACTGCTGTTCTTTCAAGTACTACTACTGCTGAATGTATGGATGAATAGAGTAAATCTTCCAAGGCGAGTAGGAAGGCATGTCCCCTAGGCACCCTCGGGGTTGGAGCCAAGGGATTCGGAAACCTCTGATCCCAGCGACTGAGAATGTCGATGTGAAGATGCGTCTCCAATTCTGCCTCATTTCCTAAAATGACGCCGAGGGATTCCAATTGCTTCTTAATCACACGAAATTTTCTGTTCTGTTCTGGATCTATGTATCCTAGATTCTTGCGTAAGAGATCGGTGCGAGTGGGGCCATTAGCCTTCAGGTATTCAAGAAGAGATTTGGATTCAGGAGTTAGTTTGTATTTTTCATATCTTCCAGCTTCTAGGTCGTCAAGCACATAACGCTCGATGGTGTCGAGTGTTTGCCAGAACTTTTTTGAGATGAAGATGGTTTTGCCTGATAGAATTTTGATCGATAGAATATCTGGAGATTTTGCGATTTCTCCACCCCACCACCATTGATCCTTGGGCCAGGTTCCGAAGCCCTTGCTTCCTGGTTTGTATGCTTCACCTTGAATGGCTTGGAAGATGCTGGGAAGCTCGCTGCCTGTCGTTAGAGTGGCTAACCCTACTTCTTGGATGAATAGTTTAGCCTCTTCCACTGATTTCAGCTTTCTTTCCGGAGTAAGACGATGATATTCCTTCCTGAGTTTCAGGAGTTCTTGATACTCTGGGAACTCGTTCATCTTGAGTCTCTACCGGTACAGGTCGCCCTTAGACAAATCATCTTTGAGGCTCCATTAAGCCAAATAATTGGTAAATGTCGAACAACGGACACCAAAGTCCCCCAGCCTTAAATATCGTGACAGAAAGGCGCTGTCAGCTGGTTAGGCACGGTTAGGCTATCGATGAGAGGCGCCTGCCTGCCGCGCTAACCGGCGACGTTTTTCTTTCGTATATCCTCCGCTGCCTATCATGCAATAGGGGAATGGCTTATGGTGAGCCCGCGACGTTCGGGGCTTTCCTGTTGATTGGCCAGTGTTCCCATGATCATTCGTTTGTTCGTTTACTGCTTTTTGAGCCAAAATGGACTCATGTTGGGCGAATATTGCGTAAAGGCTAAGGCTTAAGTGCAAACTTTTCGAGCGCCTCGCGAGACAGCATGACTCTCGAGGAGAAAATCCGACTAGGTCTCCTAGCCGTGACAATCGGTACGCCCATAGTGGCCGCTACGCTGGGCGTATCCTTGTCTCTGCTAGACGTTGTAGGTGGGCACGGCTGGTAAATCTGCCCACCTCCCACTATTTTTTATCAAATTGTTTTCGCTAGATTACTGAATCTCGCTTTCAGGTCTTCTACGTTGAGTAACCACCCTCTTTCTTGCTCGAACATTGTGTATGGAACTGTAAAGAGGGACGCCGTAAAAGGATCTATGATTTCGAGGCTCATCTTATGGCTGAGCTTGCCAACCTGTTTGGAGACATAATTCAGGACTTCTGCGTAGTACTCGATCGGGATGAAAATTCCTGCGATGTATGACCGAGTTTCATCAAGCCAGTCCTCTGCCCAAATGAATGGCAACTTGAGCACAATAGTCCGTACCGTCTTCAATTCCAGGTCGTCCAAGTCTCTGAATACGAACCTGGCGAAGAATATGGAGTGTGCCCTAGTACTCTCGATGTCCCTCATCCATCTTACTAAGTATCCGCGGATGAGACTTCTGTGTTCGACGTGTGCGTGATAGTGGTATCGTAGTGTCTTCGGATGGATCTTTACTTTCCTCGCTATGTCTATTATGGATTGTATGGAGTCTTTCTGTAATTCTTTAATGAGCAACATATCGGCTTTGTCGACATCCGCCTTGTGATGGAATTCTGCAGGCTTCTCAGTGGGCGTTCTCTCGGCCTCGATCTTTCTCCAATCGATTTCCCAGTTGCCTGAATCGAAATTGAAGTACTTTGGATTCATGGATAGATGTCTGGTCCAACCCACTCTTTCAAGAGAAAATCGTCTGATTATCCCCAAATCAACTAGGTGATTCAGAAACGTGCGGCAGACATCTGTTGAACCTTCAGGTAGGGCAAATTGCACGGTGTAGTGTCCATGAGGAATGATCCTTGCATAATAGACTAGGTATCCTATCTCATGTAGCGCATTGAAAATCTGTACGGCCAAGTCCGCGTATTCTGGAGTAAAGTCGACGATGGCCCAATGCCGTCGGAGACCGAGTTTTTCATAATCTACATTAGCATGTATTCTGAAGCCCAATTCCTTGAGTTGCTTCTTTATCTTGTAACGAACAGTTTCTGTTGGCACGCCAGTGAGGCGAGATATGAGGGCGGCGTTTCTTGGTCCCACACGCATTATTG
>JAHFOH010000057.1 GCA_023266955.1 Nitrososphaerota archaeon | reverse complement strand
CAATAGCAAGTCTTTAGTAGTACCGGGAACCGCTGCTAACGTCCCGATTCTTGACGGAGAGAGCAAGCGAGCGCGCAGTATTCGGCAAAAGGTTCCATACAGGTCATGAAGTCATCGACGAGGTAGTCAGCATAAGCCATGGGTCAACCATCCTTATGCTTGACCAGACCTTCTCAGAAGCGAAGAACTTTCTCTATACAATATTCGACCACTACGGCAACGGTAGATTTCCAATTGAAATAACGTCAAGAAACCCGAGTATAGCACATGAACGCATCGTTGACCTACCTGAGTTGGCTCTTAGTGACGTCAGTATAAGTGTCAACAATGCGAGGCAAAAGTTCATTGGAGAGCCGATCATTCATTCATACATTCCTGACCTGCTAATTAGAAACGCCCCTGAAGATGTCCTGAAATTCGTCGAGGCGTGGCAGAGAAACGTCGTAGAAAGCAACACCGTCGAGTTTTACCTGCTTCCCATAGGAGCCTTTGCAGAGGTTGAGAAGAAAATGTTAGCGATTGTTGATGGTGCAGTCGAAATCAGGACGGAGCCGACGGCGACAGGATTCACTCTGACCTTCTCACCGATAAGAATCTGCAAGCCAGAGTGGCACCTGAAACCATTCCCCTATAGAATAGAGGAGGATAGGCTCCTCGTCAAATGGGAGGGTGAATTCACAGACAAGCTACCCAGGGTCTCTCCGGAAGAAATCGCATCCAGAGTTGAGGGCTATAGGCGTGAGATAGAACGCCTAGTGGTTCGGCGAGGCTACAAAACCCATACCGACTTGCCGATCGCGGATTATGCCCTATACTCACAGATAGAGAACGTGGACCTCATGACCTTGAGTGTCACCTTCCCCGAGAGGTTCGACGAAATTTTGAAGAAGATAGCAAAGTGGCACATCGACGGATTAGTCACGCTTGAAAGAGTAGAGGAGCCAGTTCTTGATGTCACTAGATTGAACCTCGGAAAACCGATTAGCGTCAGATCAAGGTTGATGCTCACCCTTCCGCGGATTTTTCGGAGGCTCTTAGTACGCCTGAGAATAGGCGAAATAAGAAAGATGCCGGTTGATATGTACACTGCGAGCAAGAAGGCGTCCGTACTCATATTATCCCAGCTCCTAGGGGAAAATGAACCGAAGTTAACTCAGTCAATAAGGCAGATGAATGAGCTAGAGAAAAGGGTCAGCGAAGCGGCTGCTAGAGAGGCAGGCTTCATGCAACTACAACGACTCGGGGAGGATGTAACCGCTAGACTGGATGCAAAATATGTTGCCACGGTCATAGAGCTCACTCTCTTTAGAGCATTTGGTTTGGGTACGAAAATTACGCAAGCCTCTAAAAAGGAATACACGTTTTCAATAGAGAACTGTTTTATTTGTGAAAGAATCAAGGCAGGGAAACCTGTATGCACGTTAATAGAGGGAACCGTTGAAGGGATCGTGGGAATAGTCTTTAAGACTCGAGGAGTGTGCGAGGAAGTTCGATGCAAGGCGCTTAACGACGATGAATGCGCGTTTAGGCTAAGACTAGGCTAAGCATAACGCAATCCGGTCGAAGTTTATTAGGTAAACCTAGCTCGGGCAGTTTCCGATGGCCAAGCTAGTGCTGCCGCCTGTCATTGGATTGGTGACCAATCCACCAAACCTCATAGTAGGGACAACTCTCGCGGCGGCAGCTTTTGCCTTTTTGATCGGAGGAATATCGGTCGAAATCGGAATTTTGTTGACACTGTTGTTTGCCCTACTCTCGGGCGCCCAGAACTCAATAAACGCATGGACAGATATTGTGGCGGACAAGGTGAGTTGGCCAAAAAGACCACTACCGATGGGGGTGTCTCGAAATCATGCGAAGATTCTTTCAATATCTCTTTTCGGAGCTGCAACTTTCGTTCTGGCCTTCATCCTCGTCGTTCACTTTTCGTTAGTCCTCTTATTCATAATTTCCTTCGATATGTTTCTGAGGATCACATATTCGAACTCACCGCCAAGGCTGAAGAGGTATCCGTTAGTGTCCAATCTCATCGCAGGTTCCCACGCAGTATCTTTTCCATTTGCCTCAGCAGTTGTCTTGGGCGGGGGGCCGAGGCTTCTCGCATTGCCCCTTGCGCTGATCCTCTTCCTTCAAGCAGTGGCGACTCTGATTCTCGAGGACTTTGTTACGATGGAGGGTGATAAAACGATAGGTGACGTAACTCTTCCTCTCGCCCTTGGAAGGTCGAAGGCGGCGGTCGCTGCCGCGACGGCGTTTTTTGGGGCTATAGTGGTAGCATTATATTCGTTCATTCTGCAGGCGAGCGTGTTATGGCTTTTGGTGATCGGAGTCGTCTCACTGCAAGCATGGGCTGCTCTCCGGCTAAGATTCCCTTCTACTCACGAGCTCCGAACCTATCATGTTGCTGGCCTCTTGGTTTTCTTAACGGGCACCATTCTAGTACTAGGCTTCGTCACCGGCACCGCCTAAAGGACTAGCGTAAAATAGGAGGTACAAATGAAAACTACGCCGTCGGAGCAATTTGTCCACCACTACTGATAGAGCCCCTAGCGGAATACCAGGACTTGACGAAATGATTGGTGGAGGCTTCCCAAGGGGGAGGGTAATTCTCCTACTGGGAGAGCCAGGAGCAGGGAAGACGATCTTCGCAAGCCAATTCCTAGTTAGCGGAGCCAAGACAGGCAACGAAAGAGGCTTGTTCGTCTGCTTAGAGGAGGCTCGTGTCCACTTATATCGAGAGATGAGATTGTTCGGATGGGATTTCACGAGACTCGAAAACCAAGGTATAATCTCATTTATCGATGCAACACCACTACGGCTTCTGCCGGAGAAGGTAAAAGTTGGAGACGTGGCTATAGACAGGAAGGATTTTTCAATGCTAAGTCTGACTCAAGCTATCAGCCGGGAGGTCTCCAGGCTAAAGCCAAGCAGGATAACTGTTGACTCGATTACTTCGTTAATGCTTCAGTATCCTGATATGGTACAGAGAAGAGCAGCTATTTTCGACTTGGTGGGGGCCTTAGTAACCACAGGAGCAACTTGCCTCGTGACGAGTGAATTAAAGTCAGTGGGGTTGAGAAGGAACTTGGAGATGGAAGAGTTCTTGGCTCATGGCGTCATTGTTCTTCAATCCTTACGTGTGGGAGGTTCATTTACAAGGATGCTTCAGATAGAAAAGATGCGGGAAACAGCCTGTGACACACAGCCAAGACCATACAGAATAACGGAAAAAGGAATAGAAGTATACCCCGGAGAAACAGTGTTCCGGTAGCTGGCGTCAGGGCGTTAAAATTTACAGCAACGGTCGAGATGAAGCGTGAGGGGTCTCAGACAGAGCTAATGAACAAGCAGTTCATCTAAGCCTAGTACTCTACCTTCGATCAGCTCACTCACGCTAGCAGTCTCAATTACCTTCATTCCATAGAGGGAGGCAAGCCTTTTCGCATCCTCCGTTAACCCTGGCACTGTTATCAGAACCGTGACTGTTGAGCCTAAATCGAAGCCCTGGGTGTAAAGGCGGGTAACTTCCCCTATTCCGATAGGCGAATCAGCGAGGGATATTCCGAAAAGGAGACGGCGTTCGAAATCCCCATCCCGTTTAACTGCGAATACATCCACTTCATGTTGAGCTCCTGATTTACCCTCAAGTGATACGTTGGATTCGACCTTATAGCCCGTTGATCTAAGAAGGGACACTAGGGAATTTAGGGGTTGAGGAGCAATCTCCCTGGCCACAATCTCCCTTTTAACCCCTGCCAATTCTAGCTGGAGCGTAAGGGAAATTCGGGACAAGGCTTCCACGTTCGCTTGAAGACTAGCTCTCCCCAGTTCTGTCAACGAATACTGCTTCTTCTTTAGAGAGTTAGCCTTCGCATGAGGCACCCATTCTCCAACTATTAGGCCTGAGCGTTCGAGGGAGTGTAAATGGGGGTACAAGCTTCCGTAGCTTATCTTCACGGCGAAGAGCTTTCCGAGAGTCTTCTTGACATCGTATCCACTCCTTGAGCCTCCATTCACTGTATAAAGTATAAAGACATCTAAGAGATCCCTTACCATCCTATTGACTGTTCTTGTGAGCAGGGCCGTCTCGCTGAGCCTCAGCATTACGTGACGAGTTCGACTTTCGATATTATCGATATAAGTGTTTCCCTACATCTCAAGAGAGCATAAGTTCAGAGGGCCGGTAAGTAATAGAGCTCTGGACTATGGTATGAATCCACAACGCTTTATATCGAAAATCAGTAGTATCGGCCAGCTTTGGAGAGCCTAACTTCAATCGAAAGCCCGAGGGACTCGCTGAGAAGATCAAAACTAGAGACCAGCGTTGACGTTTTACGGGTGATAGCTGAGGGAGCCACGAAACCTACGCACATAATGTATAGAGCAAATCTCTCATGGACTGCAATGCAGTACTACCTGAGGTCTCTCATTTCTAGGGGGCTCGTCATACTGAATGGCGGTGACGGAAGGAAACACTACGAGCTTACGGAGAAGGGTACCACTCTTCTTCACGATTACATTACAGTAAGGAAACAGCTCGACTCAGAAGCTATACAGCCTTAGATAAGAAGGCGACCGAAGCAAATCACCTTGCGGTAGAAGACATCCTAGCGAGGCCTCTAGCCGAGCTCTCTGAATCGACTTCGATTGGGTCTCTGCTGAGTCTCAAGTAGGCGAGGGCGTCAACCAAAGGAATTCGCATCGAAGCAAAGTTCAACGTTATTCCAACGCTTCCCTCATTCAAAGTTATCATTCCGGAAAACGGATTCTTCCTGGTCGTCTTCTTCTAGGAGTGATTATTCTGAGAAATTCTACTGCTCTGCTCGCCTCTTCTGTTTCATATTCTATTCGGAGGCTTTCAACTCATTGTGTGCTTTTAGTCTAGACATCTTGACTTGTTTTCTCTTAGCGAGTGTGGTTGCCCTCAAAACCTAATGGGAATATTCAAGTCTATTCGCACCTGGATTTCCGGATCCACCTTGGAGAATTCTTCCGAAGCCACAGTCACCCCAGTTGACCCGGTACCGGTCAGCGAGGTATTCGCAGTTCCTCACGAATCCTCTGTCACGTTTTCGCCCCCTCCGTTCGAGTATATCTCGCCTGCTACTCTTCCTCTTTTTGAACAAGGGGAGAGGGCCCGCTCTGAGCCTGTTCATGAGACGGAGCCTGTTGAGGAGAGGGAGTCTGTTGGGGAGAAGCATCCAAAACCAAGGCGTAATAAAAGGTCCCGTGCAACGGCTTCAAGAAGGCACTCCAAGTAGCTCATAGCCTCCCGTTCCGTAACTAGAGACGGGAATCCTAGGGAACAGTGTAAACTAGCGCAACGAGATTCAAATTAGCTAAGGGATTTCCGGCCAGAGATTAATAATCATCTGATTATGTCAGATTTCGGTCTAGTCTGACTGAATCGTATGATGTTTTGATCGCTGGAGGCAGTGTATCTGGACTGCTCGCGGCCAGAGAGATATCAAATAGGGGATTAACTGTGGGAGTCTTTGAAGAGGACTCCGAAATAGGCTTTCCTGAGAAATGTGACGGTCTGGTTAGTGTTAAGGGAGTAGCTGACCTCCAAGTCCCGCTGGACTCTAATGTCGTGCAGAATTCCGTCAGGAGGGCTTTGCTCTATTCCCCTGGCGGGCTTTGTTTGGAGGTGAATGCTACGAAGCAAAAAGTGATTGTGATGAATCGCAAGGAATTCGACAGGACAGTGGCAGATCAGGCATCAAAGGCAGGCGCTATTGTTAGGACTGGTAGCCGGGTCCAAAAGAGAGAGATTAGGGGAGATGGGGTCATCTATCAAGGCAAGTTCGGAAGAGCAGAGGGGTCTCTGGCTATTGATGCGAGGGGCTATTCATCACTTGTATCCGTCAGAAGGAGAGGTGCGTTGCAGGGTGGCAAGTATGTGCTGCGGGGTTCTTGGTTCGACAGGGATGCGGTGGAACTCTACTTTGACAACGACGCAACTCCCTCATTCTTCAAATGGGTAATACCCATTAACGAAGAGTTGGCAAAAGTTGGGGCAGCTGGAGACGGAATAAACGCATTCAAGTTGCTCGATAAATTCGTGCAGGAAAAACGGGCACAAGTCATCAGCAAAGTTGCAGGTCCAATCGTGACTTCGGGACCACTAGACCGCTTTGGTATTGGACGTGAAATAATTGTTGGCGAGGCGGCTGGGCAGACAAAGCCCACGACAGGTGGAGGGATTTACTCCGCAGGACTCGGAGGTCTTCTAGCAGGTAGGGCTGTGGTGAATTGCCTCTCCACGGGAGAACTTTCATCACTGCGAGAGTATGAGGTCGGCTGGAGGCGTGTGTTTGGACGAGAGTTTCGATCCTCCTTGGTTCTTCGCAATATACTTGGTAAACTTGACAACAGGAGGCTGGAGCTGATTTTCAAGGCAGCTTTGGATTCAGGTTTGGGTGAAGAAATAGCTGAGAAAGGCGACTTCGACTTCCACTTGGGTTCCTTGCTGAGATTGCTGGGATTGAAGAGGGTGACTCGGCTCTTAGGCTCCCTGGCTTTGCCAGATTTGACTTCCATTCTAAGGGAAAAAGCTAAGATTGCTTAGGTAGTCAATTTGGAGCTCGCTCCCATTCAATTGGTTCAATATGTTGCTGTGATTCCTACCTTACCCGGCGAGTACCTGTGACTGTCAACACATTATTATTCAGCATCGAGTATCTTTTGATCGCTAGTTGCTTTCATCGAAGCTAGTCGCTACTCGTAGTCAGAGGATTGCTCTCGTATCAGTAAGCGCAGTGTTGTATGCACTACTGCGCATTATTCCCATATTTCCTATGATAGTGCCAAGGGCGACCTTTTCCCTCTCCGACGTTGTCGCATCGCTGCTAGGCGTTCTTCTTGGACCAAGCCTTGGAGTATTCTCCATCATCATAGGAACCTTTCTCGGGGCTGTACTGGGAAAGGCTCTAATTTTCACCGGATTGGATTTTCTTCCTGCTGCCGTCAACGCTCTTCTAGTGGGCCTGCTGATTAGGGAGAGAAGAATTCCTTCTGCGGTCATTTACGGAACTCTGCTAGTTCTCTTCGTTGTTCACCCGTATACGTTGAGATTTGTTCTCGTCGCTGGGATAATGGTCCCCTTCAATTGGATGCACGCTATAGGGTTCCTCATTCTACTCTCGCCGCTTTCGAAGAGGGCCTCTGTATGGTTGAAATCAGGATCGGCTATTCACCTTACTGCAGCGCTGGCCATATTGACCAGTGTGGGAACGCTCGGCCAGCATCTGATGGGGGGATTATTGACTGAAGTGCTTTTCGGAAATGTGCTTGGGAGTCTCGATTTGGACAGTTTTCGTGTCTTTTGGAGTGCGATTTTTTGGCTCTATCCTATCGAAAGAGGAGTGATCATAGTTGTATCTGCGCTGATTGGAGTTCCTTTGATCTCAACCCTACGGCGGTCAAAGTTAGTAGTCTAGGCTTACCTTCAATGCTCTGATGATACTTTTTAATGCCAAATATATCTCCGCAGAGCTTTATCGGCGAGAAGCTTGGCTGTCTTGCGCTTTGTGGACTCGACTTCTGCGAAAAAAAAATTAAAAAATTTTCGCAGGTTTTCCACGTATCCGCCTTTTCTTCAGATACTTGTGTTCAGTCGTTTAGAGCGAAATGCAGAGGTAAATTGGGAAAATAGGCTATTTCTTCT
>JAHFOH010000056.1 GCA_023266955.1 Nitrososphaerota archaeon | reverse complement strand
AAGTTCTAAATGCTTTGCCGCGAGGACTCTAAGAGCGCTTGGTTATTGAACTAATACTGATTCCGATTGGCTTCTTGGTAGCTATCTACGGGACATTGATTGGTGCAGGAGGCGGCTTCCTAGCTGTGCCGACTCTGCTTCTGCTCTTCGGCTTCCCACCGCAGCTAGCGGTAGGAACAAGTCTTGTCCTGGTATTGTTTAATGGCTTTTCAGGCGGGTTGGCTTACGCGAAGCAACGCAAGATAGATTACAGTGTAGGCATACCATTTTCGTTGCTGACGGTTCCTGGCGCGGTTCTTGGAGCAATATTGTCAACGCTGTTCGAAGCACGAATCTTCAGGATCTTGTTTGCGATTCTGCTGCTTCTTTCCTCAGGATTTTTAATAATTCGACCAGCAGCCAGACCGACGGATGGAATTACCCAGAAGATGCGAATGATTTACGGTTACCCCATAAGCTTTGCAGTAGGATTCATCTCCAGCATCTTCGGGATCGGAGGGGGAATAGTTCATGTGCCCGCGATGACTTATGTGCTCGACATGCCCATCCATACAGCAACAGCAACTTCACATTTCATCCTCATCATCTCTGCTTTCGTCGGAGTTCTATCGCACGCGTATCTAGGACACATAGAGTATCTGGATGCTGTACTTCTGAGTGTTGGGGCAGTGGGTGGCGCTCAAATAGGAGCATATCTGTCGAATAGGGTTAGGGCACCTATGATTGCAAGATTGCTAGGCTTAGGGCTAGCCATAGTTGGCCTGAGACTATTGATCTTGTAGGGCCACGGACAGCGGTTTAATCCCTAAATAATCCATCTTTTGCGCGAATGACTAATTGAGCAAAGCTCCTATTCAGATAGAGGCTCAGGTCTACTACAATTATGTTGCAGGTGAATGGGTTAGATCAGAATCTGGCAAGACTTACCATACCATCAACCCTGCGAACAAGAAACAGATTCTAGGATACTTCCAAGAATCCACTAGGGAAGATGCTAAGAGAGCAATCGAAGCTGCTCATAATGCTTTCCTCTTCTGGAAAGATACGCCAGCACCAGTTCGGGGAGAGATACTCTTCAAGGCATGGACAGTGATGAAGGAAAGATCCGAAGAGCTAGCGAGAACCATGACTCTTGAGGAGGGGAAGCCTCTAGCTGATGCAAGAGGGGAGGTGAAACGTAGCCTGAACGTGCTGGAGTTTATGGCTGGGGAAGGAAGGAGACTCAAAGGCGAAACCGTACCGTCGGAGCTGAAGAACAACTTCGCTTACACCATCAAAAAGCCTCTCGGAGTAATAGCAGTAATCACACCTTGGAACTTCCCCCTAGCTATAGCAATATGGAAGATATCCCCTGCTCTCATCA
Organism: Nitrososphaerota archaeon; assembly: GCA_023266955.1. GTDB lineage: Archaea > Thermoproteota > Nitrososphaeria > Nitrososphaerales > JAHFOH01 > JAHFOH01. The sequence continues at coordinate 6,315 of JAHFOH010000056.1, read as the reverse complement.
CTGGAAACACTGTAGTATTCAAGCCTGCATCAAGTACTCCTTTGACAGCCATCAGTCTCATCAAACTCTTCATTGACGCTGGATTGCCTAAAGCCGTCCTCAACATGGTAACAGGTCCTGGGGAGACTGTCGGAATGGAATTAGTAGAGAATCGTCTCGTGGAGGCAATATCAGTAACTGGACATACGGAGACGGGTGCTCTGATCTACGAAAAGGCAGCTAGGATGATGAAGAAGGTTCAATGTGAAATGGGTGGGAAAAATGCTGTCGTAATTCTTGAGGATGCTGACATTGATCTGGCAATCGAGGGCATCATGCAAGGAGCATTCGGATCAACCGGTCAACGATGCACATCTACAAGCCGAATAATAGTGGAGGAGAAAGTCAAGGACATCTTCATCAAGAGACTTCTAGAGAGAACGAAGCGTCTCAAGATTACCGATGGCTTCACTGAGGGCGTCGATGTATCACCTCTGGCAAGCGAGAGTCAATTCAACAAAGTGATGAGTTACATAGAGACTGGACAAAAGGAGGGAGCGACCCTACTCTTCGGCGGCAAAAAACCCTCAGGCAAAGAGTATGAAGACGGCTACTATGTTGAACCAACAATCTTCACGGATGTAAAGCCCGACATGCGGATAGCGCACGAAGAGATCTTCGGTCCCGTCTTGCCGATACTAACCGCTAAGGACTTTGAGGAGGCAATTCAGATAGCCAACTCTGTAAGATACGGGCTGTCAGCCTCAATCTACACTAGCGACATCAACAAAGCCTTCAAGTTCACGGATGTGATCGAAGTCGGAATGATCCATATCAACTCTCCGACACTGGGAGGTGAGGCACAGCTACCGTTTGGGGGGATTAAGGCGTCTGGGTTGGGCATAAGAGAACAGGGAAGCAAGGCAATAGAGTTCTTCACCGATGAGATTGTCGTCTACGTAGACTACACTGGGAAAAGAAGAGAGGCTAGGTTCATCTGAATTTTCTAAACTGATTCTCAAATTGTAGACATTACCTCCGTTTTGGATGATCTGTATTCCTAAGCACTGTTAGCAAGAAATGCTTCGACGACCTCGAAGGTCTAAAGAGAATACGTCCTGAGAAGCTCTAGCTTTAGACTGCTGCACAACTTCCGCCAGTCGAGCTACTGGCGCGGGACAGCATTTTATACGGTAGCCTTTAGCACACTGAGTGGAAACTATTGGTCCTCAAAACAGAAGAGGTAGTTCAACTAACTGTCAAGCATACATATGGCACTTGGAGGTTTCAAAGGGGTTGGAAGCCTTTACACATCGTTGACGCTGAGGGTTGCTATTTCTACGATGCAAATGGGAAGAGGTACCTTGACTTCTCATCACAGCTTATGTGCTCGTCTCTGGGACACAAAAACAAAGCTGTCATTGATGCTATCTGTAAGCAGGCAAGGAAGCTGCCTTACATCAGCCCAGTTTTTACCTGCGACGTTCGAGCTGAGCTGAGCAAGCTACTTCTAAAGGTGTTCCCTAAGGGCTTGGAAAAGTTCTTCTACACTACTTCAGGAACTGAGGCAAACGAAGCAGCTATCAAGATCGCGAGGCTCTACACAGGGAAGTACAAGATCATATCAAGATACCGCTCATATCACGGTTCGACTGCGGGCTCCATCGCTGCAACAGGAGACCTCCGGAGATGGCCTGTAGAACCCATGGGCAAAATAGACGGAGTGATTTTCGCGCCTGACGCGGATACTTACAGGTGCCCCTTCGGTTTAGATTATCCGGATTGCGCTATAGCGTGTGCTGAGTACATTGACTATATGATAAAGCATGAAAATAATGTGGCCGCCATAATAGTCGAGCCAGTGGTAGGAACCAACGGTGTGCTGATCCCGCCAAAGGAGTATCTTCCGATGGTGCGAGAGATTGCGGACAAAAACGGTGTATTGCTTATTGCTGATGAAATAATGTCGGGCTGGGGCAGAACTGGTGAGTGGTTCGCGGTCAATCACTGGAAAGTTAAGCCAGACATCCTCACTACAGCCAAGGGGATTACAGGTGCCTACGCACCTTTAGGAGTTACCGCGACCACACGCGAGATTGCAGACTACTTCGAGGATCACTACTTCGCGCACGGACACACATACGAGGCCCATCCCCTCACGCTAGCACCGGCAATAGCCGCCGTAAAGGAGTACGAGAGGTTGGATTTGATCAACGGCGCCAAGAAGAAGGGAGAATACCTTGGAAAGAGGTTAGAGGAGTTGAAGGAAAAGCACGAATCTGTGGGAGATGTCAGAGGACTAGGACTATTCTGGGCTGTAGAACTCGTCAAGAGTAGAAAGACAAAGGAGCCATTCTACGAATCTAAGGACAAGCTAGCTGGCAAACCCTCTCTCCTTGATAAGATGGCATCCGAAATGATGCGGGATGGCGTATACTTGATGAACTGGCTGAGTCATTTTGTCATAGCACCGCCATTGATAATAACTGAAGCGGAGATGGATGAAGGGGTTGATGCGCTCGATCAATCCCTCAATATTGCTGACAAAGAAGTCAAGCGGTAATCTTCTGGTTCACATGTAGCCCTCGGCGAAGACGTCAACCATCTCTCTGATGTTCTCGCCTATAGGGCAGATCATTGGAAGAGTAGTTCCAGCCTTGACATATTCTCTTACTTTCTTTCTACAGTCATCTGGAGTCCCGGAAGCCGTAAGCAGCTGAACGATCTTATCGTCGACCAGTAGCGTTGCCTTTTCCAAACCCTCTTGCTTTGGCGGCCATCCTCCTAGGGTACGATTGATTTCTTTGATGAGTGACTGCTTAACACCGCTAGCCTTCATGATGTGTGGCTGCTGACCAAGATACATTGTTACCATGTATCTGATGTTGTTTAGGGCTTTGTCAGCGTCATCATTCATCGAGCAGGCTATCAGTTGGGGCCTGTCGATTTGATTGATCTTTCTACCACTCTTCGCTACTCCCTTTTCAATGGCTTGTACTGCTTTTCGGTTGTATTCCGGTGAGAGAAAGAAATTCAAGATCACGCCATCGCCTATCTCTCCTGCCAACTCGAGCATCTTGAAACCCGTCGCTCCGATCATTATCGGAACATTCTTCGGTTTTCTAGGCACTCCGTGACCTAGGTCGAGGTATAGATCTCTTACTTGAGCACTCTCTCCCCTGTAGGTCACGGTCTTCAAGTTCAGTAGTCTTCTCATGATGGTTACATAGTCCCTCATTCTTGTAAGGGGCTTATTCCTCTCCACGCCAGCTTTGGAGGCTAGAGGATCCCACCATGCGCCTATTCCGAGAATCGTCCTTCCGGGAGCCATTTCATCGAGTGTAGCCCATGTCAGTGCGATAAGGGGGGCAATTCTGCTCCAGCAATTTATTACTGCACTGCCTAGCTTGATCTTCTTTGTCACATAGGCTATAGCTCCAAGTATAGAGATAGCATCACGGGCCATCCTAGTTTCACATATCCAAATTGCTTCAAAGCCCTTCTGCTCTGCATACTTAGCATAATCTATCTGCTGTCGGGCCAGAGGACTATCTACGAAAAAGAGAGAGACGCGATCAGGAGTCCCAGTACTCATATAACGCAAGAACTGTTTTGTTTATATAAAATTATATATGCTGAACCGGTAGTCCGCTCAGTGTTCTGATATTGAGCAAAGAAATTTTGGCGGCTTATGGTGTTGACATTGACGCAGTGGCTGGTTGGCTAGGTTCGTATGGTGGACAGGATTCTCCCAACGATATTCAACGAGGGATCTTTGCAGGCGAAGTAGGGACTCCTCGCCTGCTCAAGCTTTTTGGAAAATACAAGATAACCGCTTCGTGGTTCATTCCAGGACACTCAATCGAGACTTTTCCTGAGCAGACTCGCATGATTGTCGACGCGGGTCATGAAATTGGGGCTCATGGGTATTCTCATGAAAACCCAATTGCGATGACTCCAAAGCAGGAGGAGGCTGTGCTTTCTAAGTGCGTAGGGTTGATCAAGAAGGTTTCTGGCAAATCTCCTGCAGGGTTCGTGGCTCCATGGTGGGAGATGTCAGCAGTGACGCCAAAGCTACTGTTAAAGTATGGTTTCAACTACGACCATAGCGAGGCCCACCACGACTTCGAGCCTTATTATGCTCGAGTTGGTGAAAAATGGACAAAGATTGACTACCGCAAGCCTGCTAACTATTGGATGAAACCCCTGGTGAGGGGGCAGGAAATAAATCTAGTTGAGATTCCTGGAAACTGGTATCTCGACGATCTTCCACCAATGATGTTCATCAAGAAAGCACCCAATAGTCAGGGCTGGGTTAATCCGCGGGACATTGAACAGATGTGGCGTGACCAGTTCGACTGGGTATACCGTGAATATGATCATGCTATCTTTCCGCTCACTATCCACCCCGATGTGAGTGGTCGACCTCAGGTGCTTTTGATGCATGAACGATTGATTGAATACATTAATACCCACAGCGGAGTTCGTTGGGTAACATTCAACGAGATTGCCGAAGACTATAGGAAACGTCAGCCGTTTAAAACGGATAAGAGAAAAGCCTCCTAAGCCTGTCTTCTCTGACGCCGTGACAGAGCGATAGGACCTAGAGAGAGCGTAACGATATCCTTTGTCGCGGATAGACCGGACAAATTCTTCTATGCCTGTTTTTCAACTGATGGTTATCACCCCAAGTTTCACGCTGAGCTGGATATTATCGCAAGACTCCGACCAGTCAGACAAATGAGAAGGAAACCAAGATGCGGAGAAATACCATCGACGAAATAGCATAGGCCATTCAATCGTCGTGACGGGAGGCTATTAGGCGCCCCTGGTATCTTAGGATGCAGTTAATCGACTCCTGCCTCTGTAAGAATCACAATTCTTCTCCGCCTGAGTAACCCTAAGCATTTTGTGAGATTCTTGGCAACAATTTCGGCGAGTTTGGCAGCACTAGCTGCGTGTACTTTGATGAGGATTACTCTTATCTTCTCTTGTAGGGGCCGTTTAAACCTCAGAAAATCGGAATCCATTGTAAGGATGATCCTGTTTTCGCTAATTGCTCTCAGCGCGATATCGCTGTTCCTTGAGCCACGCGCGATCTGCAGTACAGTCTTCACATCTAGCCCTTTTTTGAGCAGAAGCTTGCGCACGCTACGTGGTATGTTTTCGTCTAGAAGCAGCTTCTGCTTCAAAGGTAGTTTTAGGCTACGGCTTTTACTTTCTCGTAGCTCACCGTTTCATGGATTCGCTTAGCAAGTGTCGCAATTTCCTTAATGGTCGATTTTGAAAGGTGGGGATATTCTTTTTTGATTTCATCAGGAGTCCAACCTGCATCGATGAGTTCTAGGACGAGCTCGACTGATATCCGAGTCCCCTTGATAACTGGCTTTCCTCCTAGGATTTCGGGGTTCCATTCGATTTCGACTTTACTTCCGCCTTGGCGTTTCACGTTACTTATGATTCAGGGCCCATCTTTAAAGCTAGCTTCTATAAGGCTTCTTTCTACTTACCTTTTTTCGCTCGTGTTCCTCTGCAGCTTTGAATGCTTTTGACCCAACGACCTCGAATCTGGGCATGCCTGTAAGCATCGCCATTATGATCAATGCTTCAGCTATTTCCTTGGTTGTGGCTCCCTCATCTACGGCCGCTTTTGCGTGTGCAATAGCTCCGTCTATATTGTTACTGACACAGTCCAACACTACAAATAGGATTTCCTTGAATTTCAGAGGCAGCGCTCCACCTTCTTTAGTGCCCTTCATGACGGAGCTTCGCATTGCAAAGTATGACTCTAGAGCTTCGGGCTTGTATCTTGTGAGAATGTCTGCGTAGGCAGGAACCCATCCCAGCTTTTGCCGGAAGTATTTGACTATCTCTACCGACTTCAACTTCCTGTTTTCACTGAGAGTGGGCATGTATTAGATGGTTATTAAGGCTCAGGACTCTAGCTTAGAAACCAATTCGTGTGTGAGAGTTCAGAATCGCACTTTGACCCCGGCGATTTCTTCTAGTATGGTTACCACGGCAACGTGATCCTTTTCACTTAAGCCTCTGGCTTTCGCTAGCTGGAAGAGTTGCTCTACCGCACTTGTTAGGAATAAGGGGACTGCATGTATCCTCCCAAGCGCAGTTATCAGAGATAAGTCCTTGGCTGCAATCTTAATGGAGAATCCAGGCTCGAAGTTGCCCTTAGCGATTTGGTTTGCGAGCTTATGCTCTAACGCATAGCTTCTTCCAGTGCTAGTTGAGATAACTTGATAGAGGATTTTGGGGTCTATACCTGCTTTCACACCAAGGACGAATCCTTCGCAGACGGCAACTGTATTGGCAAGAGAGCAG
>JAHFOH010000216.1 GCA_023266955.1 Nitrososphaerota archaeon | reverse complement strand
TCCGTTACCGTTGCCGTGTCCATTGCTGTTACCGTTGCCGTTCCCGTTTTGTCCGTGTCTATTGAAGTAGTCTAGAAACTGTGAAATGATATCAGGCTGGGGAATGAAATCAGCGTCAAATACAATTACGTATTCGGCTTGAGGATTTGTGTGCTTCAGAGCTTCGTTTAACGCTCCGCCTTTGAAACCTGAGCGATCATCTCTGTGCACGATCCTGAAACGAGGCTGAAGGCGCCACTTCTCCAGGATCTGAACTGTCTCATCGGTTGAATCGTCTACTACGATCACTTCATATTTTGAATAGTTGAGTTTGGAACAGGCTGTGAGGATCCTTTCGGCGACGTTCTTCTCGTTGTATAAGGCTAGGTGTATGGATACAAATGGACCGTTGATTCCATTCCCGTTTGTCTGCAGTGAATTCTTATTGCCACCATTGTGATTGCCATTTCTAAATCCATTTCCGTTGGCACCGGGGGTAAAGAGCACGGTTGCAATCGCAACGTAGTAGCGCGCTGCAAACAGGAAGAATAATACTCCAAATGATAGGGCGACGTATGCTGTGAATTGTCCAAAAATTCCGGGAACTAATGAGGGAACAGTGAGCGACCAGAGACCTGTGGCGAATAAGAACGCCACTAGGAGAATCAGAAGAAGTTTGACAATTCGGGATTGCACGAGCTGCTACACCTGTATCAGGCCCACTGTAGTCAAGCGAAACATCGAATTTCGATAAAAACTGAGACGACCAAGACGTGCTCACGTATCGTATCTAGGGCTCGCAATATTGCAAGGGGTTCACATTGCGTGAGCACCTTGAGGTCGTCTGCATTTTTATCGAAAGCCAGGGTCGCGAAGCTCGCTGCGCGAAGCACTGTTGGGGACAAAATCACGGCGTAGTCATCTTAGTGAATCCTTCACTCTGTTCGTCGTGATTCTTGCCATCCTGATGATGGTGCTTTCGGCAGCGCAAGTTCATGCAGCAAGTAGTGCTGTCATCTCGACCAATAAGCAGGATTATTCGTCCGCCCGAAGTTAAGAGAAGAATTCGCTAGGAAACCAGCAGCCAAGAGGGCAGTAGTACACCTAGCGAGTAGAATGTGAAACTTTGGACTCCGTAGAAGATGAAGTGTTCTATCAGGTGTCTACCGGGCATTTTCTTCAACTCCCACCATTGCAGAGCCTTTGGTAGTCTCTCACCATATCTTCTGATAACGATAATTTCAATCGTTGAGGCTAGCATCCAAATCATGATGGAGATTCCAAGAAGTGGGATGATTAAGAATCCCCTTGATCCTATAAACAGGCCCAAAAGAAAGTAGAGAGCTGTATTTTCAAAGAGGTTAACCATGAAGGCAGGTTTTGAGGTGTCCTTGTGTGACGCGAGGTATTCGTTTGCGTACATGGCATATCCCGCTATGGGTAGGAAGAATGTGGGTTTGAGTCCTGAACGTTCCAGTGTCAGACTAATACCACCTGAAATTCCTATTGAGGATTGCAGCTAGGCATTATAATTAAAGACCTGGGAACCTTTGATGCTCACGTATAGTCCGGCTGCTGTTCTATTGCCCAATCATCTCGGGGTAGTATAACTGCTTGGACCTCCGAACGTGTACACCTGTTCGTCGCTGTCCCTAATATATTGCGCGTCGGAAGTGGAGAAAGGTCTTATGCCTAGGTATTGCTTGTCGGAATTGCGAGATCATCAGGCTTAGCCCTGCCGGATAGGTTGAGAACCTTGTCATAGCTTTCTAGAAATTCTTCTCCGATATGGGTGACGAATAGTCTCCTCATAGTTATTTTGATCAGTCCTGCTTGAAGTGTGGCGTGAAAGGGAACCTTGAATCTAGTGTATGGGACTATACCGTTGGCTGAAAACTGGTAAGTGGATTATCTGAGTGATAGAAGTGGTAGGACCATATCTGCCGCTAGTATAGCGATGGTCGCGACAGCTATTATCGACGTTATTCGTACGGTGTTTTGGCTTGTGAAGTCTATTGCCTTTCCGGCTAGGAAGGATACTGCCACTCCTGCTTCAATGATTAGGATCTTGCTGATATCTAGGAAGAGAGGCGGGAGTGAGCTGAAAGTGGAGAGGATGCCTAGGGATTCCCCTCCGGTGACCACGCCACTAAACTGGCTCATCATGGATTGCATTATTGAAATGGTCAGAGCTAGACCCACTGGAGTTGCGTAACCTAGAATGTCGTAGATTCTCATTTGAGACTTGGTTTCCTTTTTGACGGTAACTATCCTTTGTGTGAAGTCGGTTAAGGATTCAAGTAGCTCTGGAGATCCTCCACCAGTCTCAACGATTTCTCCTAGTATAAAGAAGACTATTCTGCTGAGCCATGACCTAGTTTTAACAAAAACCTCGGTCATTGTGCTGCCAATTTCCAGCTGCCTGGATACATCCTTGAGGATCGTATCGAAGATTCCGTTGTAGGTTCTCTCGGATGCGAGTCTCTGCACCGCCTTAGTTATGTCGTAGCCGATTTTTCTGAACTCGGTTATATCTCGGAGAAACTGGGGTAGGGCTTCATCTGATTTTCTTATCTCTCGAACTTGGAATAGAGTGGACCATCCGAACACTGCTGAGAATACCCCTAGGCCACCTGCAAAGATGATCCACATGGGCTGCTGAAGTAGGATAAGGGCTACTAGCGCAGCTACTGTCGCTGCTAT
>JAHFOH010000005.1:20328-24127 GCA_023266955.1 Nitrososphaerota archaeon | reverse complement strand
AGCGCACATATCTTTGACTTTGCTGAGAAGAGTTGTAGAAAGGGTGTGAATGAAGAAAATCGTGAACAAAAACCCTCGATATATTATCCAACTCAAACTCAAACATTTCGTGCTGGTATACAGTGTGGTGGCCTCCCTCATACGTGGTTCTTCCTATGTCGATCCTCTGTTTCTCAGTGATCTCCTCAGGGAGAACAATACGGGTCGAATAGCACGTTCGGGCTGCAGACATCGAATCCAATGTCGGATTTTTGAAGTGGTTCCTTAGGGACACTTTAGGCTCTGAGCTAAAGAGTATAGACTGCATTTCGGCTAGCGTGTTGAGGTGGCAATATAACACTTAGGAGGAGGCATTGTTTCGGGCCCTCGACTTCGAGATAATGTGGATGACATTGACCCCTTCCCTAGAGAGATATTCAACAATGAAACGGCGGTGACATCCAGCTGGACCTATCTCGAGGCATATTATGCAGGTGACGGAGCGTTTGCATAGGTGCAAAAGGTGCTCAGCACCCTCCTTGAAGTCTTTTGAATTCATGTACACACTGTAGGCCTCTTTTCGATGGCCTCCAAGGGTGTCACCAAGCCAGACATACTGAACCCCAGCATCATTCAGCCACCGCTTCAGCTCTTCCTTCTTGAAGTGTTCAGTCTTCGAAGTGGGCCATCTTCTCACATCCACGAGTACCCGAATTTTATTTTGTCTAAGCAGCTCCAGGAAATCGGCGACCTTCCTGGAACCGCGGCCAACCGTGTCTAATGTTGCTTCAATAACGTCTCATGCGCTTACTAATGCATTTAAAGCGCAAAATTCCTTTATGACCGAATGCCCGAGGAGGAGGAAGTTAGAGAGGAGTTATTCAGGTGCCCGTACTGTAACTCGGGCTTCCGTGATAAGGAGAAGCTCTCGAAGCATATAGACAGGATTCACCTAGGTAGCGGTCTTTTGGAAGGGGATGCAAGAAAGTGGTGAACTCGCAACCATTAGCTTCCGGATAGTGGCGTTGTTTACTTTAGGCGACAATCGCTGCTGAAACCTTCAGCCGTGCGATAACGTCTTTGCCATCGCCTGAGTTTTGACTATCCTCTGCCATAATCATTATTATTTGCAGTTTATGTTCCCGTAACTTAGTTGGGCACAACACAAGAAGCAGAATCAGTATTACGAGATCTTCCGCCCGAATGGCAAGGTCGTGTACCCACGGAAGTGTTCTTTGATGAAGCGCGCAGAATTATCGAACTTGCAAAAGACAAGGGAGCAGTGCTAAGGACTATGGGAGGCATGGGAATAGCTCTTCATAGTGCTGAGTATCGTGATTTCGCCAAGAAGCTCGGAAGAGTGGGGGTGTCATGGGGCCAGGAGTATTCTGACCTTGACTTCGTTGGATACATGAAACAGAGGGATCGTATTTTGAATCTATTTGTTACAGACCTAGGGTACATAAGAAGGAAGACAACATTATCGTCAGCTGCATCCCAAAGACAAATCTACTTTCATCCCAAAGGATGGTTCTACGTTGACGTTCTATTAGACAAACTATTGATAGCTAATCATCCCATTGACTTCCGAGGCAGACTTGAACTCGATAATCTGACAATCCCAGTATCAGATCTTCTTCTGGAGAAACTGCAGATGTGGGAGGCATTCAGTGAAAAGGATCTGAAGGACTGCATGCTACTCATCAGAGCTCACGCAATAGCTGCACTTGAGCAGAACAGCATTAACGAAGACTACATCGCAAGGCTGCTCTCACAAGACTGGGGTTTCTGCTACACAGTCACAAGCAACCTAAAGAAAATCAAAGGCCTCATCGAGAAACTCAACGAAGTTGGACCGAAGGTCGGAATCGATGCATCCAAGTTTGTCAGTGAAGAGCGAGTGGAACTGACCAGCAAAATAGATCGTCTGCTAAAAAGAATAGAGGAAGAGCCCAAAAGTTTCTCGTGGAAACTGAGATCAAAAATAGGGGCATCTAAGAGATGGTACGAGCATGTAGAGACGCCCGAGAATGTCGGTGGCTTTGGAATCTGGCATATGAAAGATGTGTTCCCAACCTAGCTGTAGCCGACGGGTGACTTCGCACTTTAGCGTTGGTTAGGCTGGAATATCCCGCTCTATAGGGTTAGCGTCTCTTCCTTCGACCCATTCTTCGAGATGACCAGTACGTCCGCGCCGTCTCCACTTCCAGCATCCCTCTGAATTGCAGCCCGGATAGCTTTCACAACTAAATCCTTGGCCTGTTTTTCAGTCATGCCGGGCGAGAAGTTGGCCTCAACCAATCCTATGGCAATCTCCGCGCCAGACCCTACGACAGCATATTCATCGGGAATCACTGATCCGAGAGGATCAAGGACGTAAATGGAGGGCTTACCGTTAACTCCTCCAAGTATGACCTGAGTTAGAAGGGGAGCGAAGCGTCTCTCAAAGAGAAGTACAGACAACAGTTTTGCAACTGAATTTGGTGGAATGGGTCGCTTCAGCTCCAGTTCCCTAATCTTGACGTATGATGATATTTCACGCATCAGAATCTGCATGTCCGATATCATGCCGGCTGCAGCGGCTCCAACATTGTCCGTAATCTTGAAGACCTTCTTGCCGGCTCTGCTGACCAAAAATCTGCCGTAGGCAACCCGCTTTTCAGCGGCAAGAAGCACCCCATCTTTGAAGACGACTCCAACGACTGTGGCTCCGGGGATGTAGGCTTCAGGAATCAAGGTGAATTGTCAAGAGACTGCCAACGATACAGTAAATTAAGATTTCTATCCTATTCCTGAGATCGTCACGGTGGCTGTTCCATCCTCATTTTGGTCGATCCTGAATCTGCACCCCGTCAATAACTGAGCAACGTAGAGATTAGTCTTCAGGTGCTCTGTCACCGCTGACACTCTGTAAGCAGATTCTCCAGTGGCAAGAGCGAGGGTCCCGACTAGCATGTCGCCAAGATGAAAATCGACAGGTGCCCCAGACTGAAACTCTTTCACAAAAAGCTCGGCTGCCTCTTTGCCTACATCTTCTGCTCGTTTCCCCTTCTCTCCTAACGAGTCAGCTCCTAGAAATGGCCCCGAAGATCCGACGGAACATATGGCTATGGAGGAACCGGGTGAGGGAGCGTCCTCAACCGAAACATGAGTCTGTTCGACCTTAATCCCATGATTAGATAGATGATTCACTGCGGCACCTAGTTGCCTTTCGGCTACATGCTTCGGAAGATTCGAGCATACGCTGACAATGTTAGGATGAACGGTTGGCGCAGACAGTAGCCTCATTGGTCGAATCTCTGAAGCACCCTCTATCAGAGCTCGGACCGAACCCCCTCCCTCTGGATAGTAACCCCTTCTCCGAACGTCCAGAGAAACCTGCACGCCAAGCAGTCTGAAGGCCGGAAGAACCATATTGCGAAAATATTCCAATGTTGGACTCCACCTGACGTCGGTTCCGCCCTTCAGCTCCACTTCAACATCACCCGGGCTTAAAGCTGCAGTGAGAATTACCGGTTGAAGAAGAAGGGTGATACTCCCAGCAGATCCAACGTCGAGGCTCAACTTAGTCGAGTGGACCTTTCCTGGCAGAAACCTTATCGCACTGGAGCCCACTTTGACATTCTCGACACGCCCATCGCAAAGTGATGCAATGGCTTTGATTACACCCACGTGTTGAGGTCTAAGACCTGGATTGTTTCTTTTTGCCCTGATCGAGACAATCTCCACGGGTCTCTGAAGCACGGCAGAGAGGGCTACACTTGTCCTCAGTATCTGACCACCTCCTTCCCCAAACGATCCATCGACCATAATCAGGTCG
>JAHFOH010000005.1:0-20228 GCA_023266955.1 Nitrososphaerota archaeon | reverse complement strand
AATGTGCCTCAAAGAGTGATGGAGGCGCTCTCGAGGCAGATAATCAACCATAGAGGACCAGAATTTCACAGATTTTACGATCAGCTCATAGAGAAGACGAAGAAGCTGTTCGCAACCGATGGAGATGTCGTTATCCTCTCATCATCAGGTACTGGAGGAGTGGAGGCGGCAGTTCAAAACCTCATAAGGCCCGGAGATAGGGCCGTAGTACCCGTCTTCGGAGAATTCAGTGCGAGGCTTGCCGACCTGCTAGAGGGTATAGGCGGGAAACCCATAAGAGTACCAGCCCCCTACGGAGATGCTCCATCGATCGAGCAGATTGAGGACGCCTTCAAAAGGAATAAAGGCGTCAAGGCGTTGTTGATAGTTTACAACGAAACCTCAACAGGTGTTGCCTTTAGGCCTGTAAAACAAGCTGGCGAGATCGCAGCTTCGAATGGAGCCTTCTTCGTGGTCGATGCGATCTCCAACTTCGCTGGCGATGAACTACCAGTAGATCGCTTCGGCGTTGATATTTGCGTTACTGGAAGTCAAAAGTGCTTGGCTGCTCCACCAGGTTTAGCTCTGCTCTCAATCAGCAAAAACGTTAGGAGATATATTGAAGAAAATCCATGCTCGACCCTCTATTTCAACATCGCACGTTACCTAAGATACTTGGACAGAAAGGAGGCACCATTCACGCCCTCTCTTCCACTCTTCTATGCTCTCGATGAGGCGGTAAACATGATTTTTGAGGAGGGGCTCGCAAACAGAATAAGGAGACACATGCTATGCTCAGAGGCTTTTTACTCCGCTTTTGAAACTATGGGTCTCAGGTTATTCGCGAAAAAAAGCGTAAGATCCACCACGGTCCTCGCAGTCGAACATCCTCAGAAGGTTGATGGGTTGCAGTTTCGCCAGACCTTAGATGAAAAGTTTGGGATCTCCATTGCTGGTGGTTTCGGAGAACTCAGCGACAAGCTGTTCAGGGTCGGATGTATGGGGATAGTAAATCGAGAGCACGTGCTAGCCACCCTATCAGCCATCTCCTCCACATTAAATATGCTCGGCTTCCAAAATTCGAAAGAAGCTGCGCTTGATATAGCCGAGAAGATGCTGCAAGCACTTTAACGCGAAATCTATTTTATGTGCTCAACTTCGGCTTGCTCTGATAGCTGTGGCTCTCGAGGCAGGTTCACTTATCCTCGCGAACTATACCGCGCGCATTAAGGATAGTGGTGAAGTTGTCGATACCACCATGGAAGAAGAAGCCAAGAAAGTAGGCGGCTATGATCCTACCAAAAAATACGAGCCCAGACTCATAGCTGTCGGGGAAGGCTGGGTCCTCAAGGGATTGGATGAGGCAATATTATCAGCTGACGTAGGGCAGAAGCTCTCGGTGGAGGTTGCGCCCGAGAAGGGATTCGGAGTGAGGGAGCCTAACAAGGTGAAGATGATACCCCTCCGCAAGTTTGGAGAAAAGGCCTCTGACCTCAAGGTGGGAGATGAAGTAGAAGTAGAAAACAAACTTGGCATAGTGAGGTTCGTAGGATCAGGAAGAACTCAAGTGGATTTCAATCACAGGTACGCCGGAAAGACTATCCTGTATGATGTGGAGATTGTCAAGAGTCTACAGACAGATCTGGAGAAGATTTCGGCGTTGATACGAAGAAGGCTTCCAGTGGAGGAGAATAAGTTGAAGGTGATGATTGAAGATGCATCGACCAAAATTGAGTTGCCCAGTGAATTTTACCTCAGCGAAGGACTTCAGATAGTGAAGAAGGCGATTGCCAATGACGTATTCAAATTCATAAAGATCGTGAATAAAGTGTTCTTCATCGAAACGTATGAGGGAGCCAAACCTAAGGAACCGGAAGCAGCACCCGCGCAGATGACACCCCAGCCTGCAGCCGAAGCAATAACTCAGGAAGTCGTCCCGACGCCTGCACCACAACCAATTCCTGAAGCACCACCGCAACTTACTCCCGAGCCGTCAACCGAGGAAGCAGCGTCCGCCTAAATTACTCTTGTGGCTGTAGCCAATTCCAGTGCTGATTCCCTATTTAATTTCACTTCATTGAGGATGGTGTATCTCTCTGGTCTGATCGAAGGGGCTCTAAGCAGCGCCTCTGCGACTTCATCATCGAGCAACCCGATATCAGAAGCCCTCGTCGGCGCTCCCGCATTCTCCAAAGATTGTCTGATACTCTCCCAGTCAAGTCCATGAAGCTTCGCCATCATGATGGTGCCCAGTCCACATTTTTCCCCGTGCAAACCCTTTCCTGGAGCCACGAAGTCCAAGGCATGACTGAACAAGTGTTCTGAACCGCTGCAAGGTCTACTGCTTCCGGCTATTCCAGCTGCGACTCCAGCGCTTATCAGGGCTTCAACTACATCTCGGACTCCATCTTTACCTCCCCTTCCGATATCAGCCGAAACCGACATGACAAGCTTGGCGCTAAGCTCGGCCAAACTTGCTGCGTATTTACCAAAGTACTCTTTGACTACTTCATGCGCCAATTCCCAATCTCTGACGGCTGTGACCTTCGCGATTAAGTCTCCGCATCCGCTCGCAAGCAACCTACGAGGCGCGGCAACAATCAGGTCAATATCAGCAAGGATGGCTACAGGTGGTTTCGCAACAAAAGAGTAAGGCTTGTTTAAGCCTCTAATCGAAGCAAACGGGCTTGAGATACCGTCGTGAGAGGCGCTGGTTGGCACGCTAACGAACGGTATTCCTAGTCTAAAAGCAGCGAGCTTAGCAACGTCAACCGATTTCCCTCCCCCTACACCGATGAGCAGCGTCATAGATGATAACCTAGCTTGGTCCTCAACTCTGACGACCTCCTCTTGGGTTGCAGAACTCACCGTGATCCAAAAGTTGGTTAAGGAGGAACTATCGAGGATCTGCTGTATCTGACTCTGTACTCTTTGCCTAACCGTTTCACCAGATACAATCAGCAAGTTGCCTGAAAAGCCCAGCTCATGCAACAGAGACGACAATTCGGGTAGAACGCCTTCGCCCACGAGAACCCTTGCTGGCAGCTCCATCAGATGACGTTGCAACTTATCCAGACTTCCTAAGCCGTGAAAAGCTTAATAAAAGAAGTATCCCGCATTAAGCCTGCACGACCAGTTACGGACCCGCCCGCTAGTGGGTGGGGCTGATAATGTTGTCAAGTTCTCCAAATCGCCCTATGGTTTACTCGGGTACAACGACGGTAGGAATAGAATGCTCCGACGGGATCGTATTTGCGACTGATACAAGAGTAATGGCAGGATCGTATTTCATAGCTCACAAGCATGGGAAGAAGATTTACCAGATCGACAAGCATCTTGCGATGACAATCGCTGGAGGTGTGGCAGATGCTCAAAACGTCGTTGACACCCTGAAATATTTTTCAGGTCTCTATAGACTCGAGAGAAGACTTCCGATACCTGTCAAATCAGCGGCAAGACTCACTGCGAATGTACTCTTTTCCTCAAGGCTGTTCCCCTACATTGCAGACGTCCTCGTAGGAGGAGTTGACGATATTGGGGCATCTATCTTCAATATCGACCTCTTCGGAACGCTAATCCAGGAGAAATGCGTCTCAACTGGCAGCGGCTCCCCAGTTGCATACGGAATACTTGAAAGCGAATTCAAAGAAGGCCTTCCCGTTTCTAAGGGAATGCTCCTCGCCACGAAAGCTGTCAGGGCGGCTATGAGTAGAAACGCTGGTACAGGCGATAGTTTCGACGTCTCATCAATCACAAAGGATGGTTATTCCGAGTTAACTGAGGAAGAGAAAAACCGCCTACTCCCCCAGGTCTCTGGGAGAAGCTGACTTGTCACAGCGGCAGAATACTGCAACTCCTGCCACCGTTACCGGTACCATTCTTCAGAATATTCCGGCTGAAGCTCAGATTACGAGGGTAGAGTATGAGGGGCCAAGGATAGCGCTTTACACAAAAAACCCTGCCTACCTCCAGCAGAATAACTACATTATCGCTGACATCGTGAACACAGTAAAGAGAAGGGTTGTCGTACGGACAGAAAAGGGGGTTAGGAGAGAGGAAGGTGAAGCAAGGGAGATCATCGCCAATCTCCTTCCGAAGGACGCGGAAGTCGTCAGCATGTTTTTTGACGACTTCCTCGGAGAAGTATTGCTAGAGGCGAAGAGGCCTCAGGTCCTAACTGTAGAAGGAGGTTTCGATGTTGTCAATATTACAGTTGCAACTGGCTGGAGGGTGAAGGTTAGGAAGGCCCCACATGTCAACTCTGCAAGCATTCAGACCATTTACTTCACTCTAAAGACAACAGCTGATGACAGAGAAAGGTTCTACAGAAACACAGGTGAAAGAATCTTTAGACCAAAAATTAGTGACGAAAGCGAAGTCACAATCATGACACTTGGTGGATTCAGACAAGTCGGCCGCTCCGCAATCCTCATAGTGACTGCAGAAAGTAAGATTCTCCTAGATTGCGGCATCCATCCTGGCGCCAGGAATCCCAGAGCTGCGTATCCGAGAATTGATTGGTCTGGAATAAGTCTCGATGAACTTGACGCCGTCGTACTCAGCCATGCTCACCTAGACCACACGGGGTTTCTGCCTGCCTTGTTCAAGTATGGGTATGATGGTCCAGTATACTGTACCGAGCCAACTCTTCCTTTGATGACGTTGCTACACATGGATTCAATCAAGATCGCTTCAATGGAGGGTGCCAATCTACTTTACGAGATGAAGGATGTTAGGGAACTCATCAAACACACTATTCCCCTTCCTTATGGCTTGGTAACTGATGTGTCTCCAGACGTCAAAGTTGCACTAAGCAATGCAGGCCACATTCTAGGTTCAGCGACTGTACACCTGCACATCGGGGAAGGAGATCATAATATTGTGTACACGGGAGATTACAAATTCGGGACGACGCAACTCTTCGAAAGCGCGGTATGGAACTATCCACGAGTTGAAACCTTGATCACAGAAAGTACCTATGGTGCTAAGGAGGATATCATGCCCACTAGGGAGGAGGTTGAACTTGCTTTTGTGAATACATTGAATGCTACCCTATCGGAGGGCGGTAAGGTCCTGATCCCTGTGCCAGCCGTTGGTAGGGCCCAAGAAATCATGTTGGTATTGGACCAGTACATGCGCCAAGGGAAGCTCATTGAGACGCCAATCTTTATCGAGGGAATGATCTCTGAAGCCACTGCTATACACATAACCTATGCAGATTATCTCGCTAGAGAGCTAAGGAGCCGAATTTTGGAAACCGATGAAAATCCATTCGTTTCTGATTACTTCACCGTCATCGAGCACCCCAACAGTCGTGATGAGGCCCTACGTGAAGGTCCAGCAATCATCATGGCTACTTCAGGCATGCTTGAGGGAGGGCCTGTGATTCAATATTTTCAAGAACTTGCTCCCAATGAGAAGAACAAGATTGTTTTCGTCTCGTACCAGATCAATGGCACACTGGGGAGGAGAATCCTAGATGGAGCTAGACAGGCCAGCTTGATGGCAGAGAATGGAAAAATCAAGATTATTGATGTCAAATCTAAGGTTGAGAAGGTTGAAGGTTTCAGTGGCCACAGCGACTATAACCAGATCATCCGTTATGTCGGAAGAATGAGACCGAAACTACAACAGGTTATAGTTAATCACGGGGAAAGAAAGAAGGTCGAGAATGTAAGCTACATGATTTCACGGCTTTTCAGAATACCCACACTGCAACCTGATGTTCAGGAAGCTATCAAAATCTACTAGAGCAACCCTCGCCAGATTTTGACTCCGGGAGGAGTAATGACGATTCTCTCCTCTCCAAGTCGCGCTATATCCCCGCCCGTGGACGTTGCGAATTCATATAGGTCCTCAACGGCTCTTTTCAGCTCTTCAACGCTTTTCTGCGCTAGTGGAGTCACTCTTAGTATGATTATCATCTTTCCTGAGACGTCACCCTTAACCTTGTCGACCTCTTCCAGATTCCTAAGAGGAAGAGCCTTCAGGTAAATATCTGTTTTAGACTCACTTCTCCCCTCGCTTTGCTTGGAAGACAATCCCGTCGCTAGGTTGCGCGTGTCTCTTATTAATTTGTGGAGTGGTCAAATGGGTTAGTCAAAGGCTATCAAGTATTGCGCATCATTTCAACCAGCGATATCCAAATTTTTTCAATAAGCATACATAGATCATCCAAAAACTACCATAAGATTTCCAGTATGTGCCGCCTAATGTCTAATACGCTTTAATTTGTTGAGGAAGAATGTCTCCTCGAGCATCTTGAGAGAGTCGCTTTTGAGATCGGAACGAGTTTTCGAAGGACGCTTGTTGTCGGTCAGAAAGGATACAGTGGAGTCACGTCGAATCAGAACAACAATCCGCGAGGTTGTTGAGCATCCAGGGGCAGTCGGCATTGTACCACTATCTGACCAAAGTGAGATCATTATGGTTGAACAATACAGACACGCGGTTCGGGAATATCTACTCGAAATTCCTGCAGGTACTCTAGAGAGGGAAGAAACACCCATCAGCTGCGCAAGGCGAGAACTTCTCGAGGAGACAGGATTCGAAGCCTCGAGATTCAAGAGATTACTCCGTTGTTACCTTGCCCCCAGATACAGCAGTGAGCTTATTACCATATACGAAGCAACGGGTTTGAAAGCTAGATCACATGCTCCTGCCTCTGATGAAAACCTGAACGTCAGAAGATTGAGGCTGAAGAATGTCCTTGCGATGATCCACCGAAATCACATCAAAGACGCGAAGACGATTTGTGGCATATTTGCCCTGATTCGAAGTCGACATGAAGCCTGAAGAATAATGAAGCACAAACCTTTTGGCAGTACAGGGTCAGAGGTCTCTGAAATAGGGTTCGGGGCTTGGGCAATAGGAGGCAACAGATACGGAAACAGTTACGGACCTACGAATGACGAGGAATCTTTTGCTGCGGTGAAACGTGCATTCGAGTTAGGATGCAACTTCTACGATACTGCAGATGTATACGGATGGGGCCATAGTGAAGAACTCCTCGGTCAAGCTCTTCACGACGTTAGGGGGCGCTCCATCATAGCAACAAAGGTGGGAGGCGATTTTTACCACGGAGGAGCCAGAACCAACTTTTCGAGAGATTACATTCTCTTCGCAATCAAGAAGAGTGTTGAAAGGCTGGGCACCGATTACGTCGATCTCTATCAACTTCACAACCCGACTCTAGAAATGATAAGGGAAGGTAAGATCTTTGAACCGATGAGGCAGCTGAAGGAGGCGGGAACCATTCGCTTTTGGGGAGTTTCCATACATGCGCCCATCGAAGGGGTGGAGGCGATCCGGGTTGGAAAGCCTGACTCTATACAGGTAGTCTACAACATTCTAAGACAGGAAGCTTCAGAGATTTTGTTGCCCTATGCTAAGAAAAGCGGCGTCGCTATAATAGCTCGGGAGCCTTTAGCCAACGGCTTCTTGACTGGGAAGTACAATGCCGCCTCCACCTTCACTCTAGGAGATATACGCTACAATTGGCCTCCAAGCTTTCTTCTCTCCAGGGTAATGGCTGTTGAGATGTTGAGATTCTTAGAGAAGCCAAATCGCTCCCTTGCTCAAGCATCGCTTCGATTCGCGCTCTCCGATGATGCAGTATCAGTAGCGATAGCTGGAGCCAAGAACGTAAAGCAGGTGGAGGAGAATCTTACGGCATCAGAGACTGAGCCTCTCTCCGTCGGCAATCTTGAACGAATCAGGAAGTTGTATCAGAATAACTTCTACTCGAGTTAGGCGTTCTCGCTAGCGCCCCGGCTCCTAGTTTCCGAGTAGTTCCACTAACACCGTGCGCTTTCGCGGTCCGTCTAGTTCCATCAAGAAGATATTCTGCCACGTTCCGCGAACCAGCACGCCATCCCTGATCGGAAGAACCTTGGATGGTCCAAGAAATGATGATGCAAGATGAGCATCCGCATTGTCATCTATTCTATTGTGGAGCCATTTACCATCGTTTGGAAAATCCGTGCGGAGTTTTGCCACTATGTCCTGCATCAAACCTTCTTCGTGTTCATTGATGATTATGCACGATGTAGTATGGAGAGTCGTTATTAGGCACATGCCTTCCTTCAACCCGCTTTCCTCAACTACTTGTTCAATCCTATCGGTCAGATCGACGAGTTCCTTCCTCCCGCTCGTGCGGACGTCTAGCTGCTGAAAGACAACCTTCATAATTTTCTCTGGGCTATCTAACTTTCCCCAAACGGGAAAAACCTATCTTCATAACAATCTGCATGCCATGGTCGAACTAGCCAATTAACCCCTGCACAACTTATATCGCTCTCACTGATCTGTCGTCGCGACCTCCATGGCTTGGATACAAGTTGTTCATGAGGAGCAAGCTCAGGGAAGACTAAGAGAGTTCTACGATAAAGTAGTTGAGAATCGCGGAAAAGTCGCGAACATCTTCAAAGTTCACAGCCTCAATCCTGATGCGATGAAGGCGCATATGGACCTTTACCTCACCATCATGTATGGAAGCAGTGGACTAAGTAGGGCGCAGAGAGAGATGATTGCTGTGGCAGTTTCGGCCGCGAACGAATGCGAATATTGCATCGTCCATCACTCAGCCGCTCTCAGTCGATATGTAAGAGACGGGGCCTTCGTGAAACAATTGAGTCTAGACTATACTAATGCTCCACTTAGTAGCAAGGATAGAGTGATGCTAGGATATGCAGTCAAACTCACCAAGAACATGACCGACGTAGGCGAGGAAGATGTTCAAAATCTGAGGGATGCTGGATTTGCTGATGAGGAAATTCTTTCAATTACGCTGGTCGTAAGCTACTTCAACTTTGTTAATCGGATAGTTGAAGGCTTAGGCGTAAAGCTTGAACAAGAGGGTGGAGGGGGCTACAAGTATTAGAACGACTTCGCCGCCAGAGCGTCGGTATAGGATGCCTTACTGAAGCGAAGGTAGAGCTTTGGGACCACATGTCAGATGGTTGACAGATGTAATTCCAGTCGAGATGCTGGGTCAACAGTATCATATTGCGAAATCTATCGAGGTTATAGAGAAACCGCCAGCCGAGATGTGTCTAGCCTGCAGAGCAACTCTACTTCTCTGCGGCAAACCTAGATGCCCTATTCTTGTGAAAGCAGAATCTCTCGCAAGACACGGTGCCTCGCTCGACAGTGAAGTAATCCGAGGCTCTTCACCACCCGCCGTGTTTGTAGGGAGATTTGGATATCCCAAGGTCTACATCGGTCCAATGGTGCCTCCATATTACGGAAATACGGAAATCCTAGACAAGCCGGAAGCTTGGATGGGGAAGTCCGTTGAAGAGATTGTTGACTACAGGTTCTCGTTGGTCCGAGGGAACACACGCGTTAACGTATTCGATGCTCAGGCGGGAGGTAGACTTGTTCAGCAGATACAGGAGTTGGCGATGGCTTCAAGGCCCGTTGACTCTGAACTCCATCTCACCAAAAAGCCGAGGAAGACTATAACCCTCAGTGAGGATTCCCAGCCTTTTGGACCCTCCGCTCCGATCAGGTCTTTGAAGTCTGGTAATATTTCAGCGGACAGGAGAATTGAAAAGGCGTACTATGATAGGGATCTCAAGGCCGCAGACGCAACGTTCAGTCTCTATAATGACGACGTCCCGGTGACTAGGATTCAAAGAGCATTCAGCGCAGGTCTCTTTGGACTGGCCTCTAACAGAAAGCTAGTGCCGACACGATGGAGCATCACGGCGGTCGACAGCACTATTTCTCTGTCGCTGATAGACCAGGTAAAGCAGCATCAAACCATAGACGAATACCGAATCTATTACTTCACGTATCTAGAGAATAGGTACGTTGGTCTAATGTCTCCCGAGCCTTGGAAATTCGAGTGGATAGAAGCCTGGTTCCCTGAAACAACTTGGAACCTGTACGGTTCACAGCCAGCTATAGTAGGTGATTACGAAGAATACTGGGGAAGAACAAGATATGCCAGCGTGGGAGGGTGCTACTATTCTACGCGCATAGCCGTAGCGGAAAAGTTGGCTCAGGAACGGAGGCAAGCTGCAGTGATCTTCCTTCGGGAAATTCATCCTGGATACTTGCTTCCCCTGGGAGTCTGGAATGTCCGTGAGAGCATTAGAGCAGCCTTAAAGACAACGCCGCGGACGTTTGATAATCTGAACTCGGCGCTCAGCCATGCGTTCGGTCTGCTCTCCATCGAGAAGAAGAATTGGATTCAAGCAAGCGTCCTTCTACAAAGAGCCCTATATCAGCGCAAGATCACGGAATTCGCCTAACGGCACAACTCGGCTTAGTAGTAAATTCGTCGGATACAAAACCCACATAATATCATTAATCCTTACCGGGACCCGATTCCAAAAGAGCAATAAGAGCCATGAAATAGCCGGGCAGAGCTGGAAGACCACTCTTAGTATTCAGATAAAAACCAAAACATTTTTTTTCCGCAGAAGTCTGAAGGTCTGTAGTCCACCAGGTGCTTGCAATTAGCTCCGATCAGCATACCTCTTGCTATTAGTTGTTAACGGGCGCTGCCTAGTTCCTAATCCGCATCATCTGTGTTTTTTCGATAACGTTTTATGCGCATAGTAGACGAATTCCCACTGCTTTTCTGAATGCGCCTTCAAGTCCTTCCCGCATTCAGGACAAGGTTTCACTAGATTCCGCATTGACTTTCTTCTACGCCTAAGATCAGGTGCCAGCGGCGCGTAAGATCGCTCTTCCGGCAAAATCCTGCATTTTTGATATCAGCGATGTTATAGGCTTTAGGAGATCCCGGCAGATGCCCTTACTCTTCGCAGCAGAAGCGAAAGCTTCCCGAGATAGGTTCCATCGAGCATGTATACTTCGGAAGAATCAAGTTTCATTAGGCCTGGTTTAAAGAAAGGCCCTAAATGCTCGTGGTCCCTCTGGATGTTTATTGATGCTCCCCCTAGCATCGGGTTGAAAGTCGGCATGACTATGATCTTCGGTTCTCCAACGGCGTAGCCAAAAGTTCTTTCGAATCGGCGAAGAGGATTGCTGCTTGGGCCAATTTTCTTGTATTTCAGGTATGAATCTGCTATCCTCCTACGATTCCAGCTGCAGGTGAGCCAAATAGGCTGCTGAAACCTTAGCCCCGATGGGTCAAATAGCGAGAACGTAAAGTGATGGTGACCCATTATCAGAAAGTTCGATGAAAATGCTTCTGGATTAGGCCAGGCGTGACCGTGAATCA
Organism: Nitrososphaerota archaeon; assembly: GCA_023266955.1. Classification (GTDB taxonomy): domain Archaea; phylum Thermoproteota; class Nitrososphaeria; order Nitrososphaerales; family JAHFOH01; genus JAHFOH01. Next base: position 9,052 of record JAHFOH010000005.1, on the reverse strand, counting down.
TTGAAATTAGCTTTCGACCATCTCTAACGATTAGCCCCTCCGCACGCTCTAGGGACACCTGCGCAGGAAGGAGAGGCTTCAGTCCCCCATCATGGTTGCCTGGGATGATGCTGATTACTCCCACCAGTCTAAGAAGGCGTTCGAAGAATGCCGGTATCTCAGCCCACTCGTGCGGGAGGATCTTTGACGTCCCGTGCTTGATGTCGCCGAGGAAGATGAGGGAATCCGGTCTATATGATTGGATGAGTTTGGCGAGTCTTTCAAAGATCTTGTCAGTCTGAGATGGAATGTTGATTCCCCTGTCAGCTAGTACTTTTTCAAATCCAAGGTGCAGATCGGGAACCACTAGTATTTTCGACTCCTTGGTCTCAATAGTCAATGCTGCCTCTTCGGGCACGAACCTAAGCATCTGAAATTTGGTTCAGAAATGTTCCGAGGATAATTAAGCAGTTACGATTCTTCGCGAAAGTGCCATTCGCGCAAAAAAGCCTGCAGAGCCCAGAAAAGCTATCCCCGCGAAGACAAAGAGCAGCGTTGTGGAAAGGGTGTAGAGAAAGCCTCCGAGCGCACTCGCAGCCACCCCTGAAACTTCAATTGCGAACAGAAAGAGGGCATTCAAGTTCGCTCTACTATCTGCTGGAAAGAGCCTGAGCTTGTAGAAGTCATGCAAATAGAATCCTAAACCACCAACACTGAGTAATATTGCTGGAAAAATGGACAGCGGATTCTTGCTGAGTAGGAACAAGACCGCTGACAAAGGGATAAGGAGATACGTCACGGTGGCAATCCTTTGAGGCTTTCTAGACCTGTCTAGGAAGCGACCAACCATCAATGCTAGGAAAGACGCAATGACTTGCGCTGTTGAAATGAAGAACCCTATCAGGCTCTTGTCAACCACCGAGTAGTCTAGGAGGTATAGGGGGCCTACCGTAATTAGCGCTCTAGCCGCAAGATTCAGAGTCAATGCGGAGAGAAGTAGGAGGATCATAGAGCTAGAAAGCAATCTGAAGGAGGCTGGAAAGTCGGTGAAAGACCTCGAGATGGTCCTAGTGAATGTTGTCGGATTAGTCGTCTTTGTCGATAACGTCTCTTTCAATCTGTAGTATCGGTAGACTGAAGCAGAGATTGCAATCAGGAACGTTACTACCATAGCGTATCTAAGCCCCGAGATACCCTGAGAGGCGTAAAAGTAGCCGCCGATAAGGGGCGCCGGTACGCTGGCAATCACCGTAAGTTGAGAGAGGGCGAATCCCTTTCCTGCGTGGAGTGTTGGCATTGAGTCTTGGCTGAGGGCCAGAAGGGCTGGATGGTAGAAAGCGAAGAAACCTTCAACCCCCATAAACAGAATCACTACTCTGTAGTCTTGGCTCAGTGCATACAGTAGAGGTGGCAGAGAGACGAGGAAAGTCGCCTTTCTAACGACATTTGCTCTCCCGTACACGTCAGAAAGGGCATATCCTGCGACTAAACCTAGCACAGAGGCGGCGAAGAAGACTGAAAATCCTAATCCGATCTCTACATCGCTTGCCCCTAGTCCTCGAAGAAAGAGCTGAAAATAATTGCCGTATACACCGAATCCAAAGCTGAACATCAACCAAGTTATCAGAAGTACTCTGAAATTTCCGACTATCCACGACACGTTGGCTTCCTCATCAGCTGATTATGAAAGGAATTACTCTGATACTGATTGCTCCGCATTAGGCAATTAATGGAAAGATCTCCTTGGATATGTAGCTGACGAACTCGGGCTCCTCTATCCGTGAAAAAACTGTTACGACACAGTTTCTAGTCACTCCAACTATGTATCCGTATTTCTTGGACTTAAGTACGGTGTACCAGAGTTTCCCGTGTTTCAAGTAGTCGGCGTAAAGCGTAGTGTTTCCTAATCCTGATCCGTAAAGCGACAGCTTATCCACGTTCGGAACATCCACGTCGTCGAAGAAAATGATTTTTGTATCCTCAAAATTCTCCTCGTGAAACTTTCTAAGCCTTTCAGGAGCTATCCTTGCCTCAACTATCTGCCCTGTTGTAATGAAAAGGATCTTACTCAGGGAATTTGCAACATTGTTCGCTTTCTGCTTCTTCTCGAGAACACTTAGCAGTATCCGATCGTCGACCTTATTGAAAATAAAGGGAGCCACCATTGTTCTGGGAGTGGGAATTACTTCTCTTCGATGGTAAATCATGATAAGGTCGTCCTGGGAAAAGGTTCCCTGAAGGTAATCAGGCCCCATCTTCAGATCATCAACCGCCGTGATTAGCTCAAACTTCCTTCCGTTTTCTTCGACCGTTTCAGAAGTCTTGTAGTCGCGAAGCTTAACAGCGATAGTCTCTAAGTCAGATTCCTCCCTGATCAGGAAGATCTTTCCGGCTAGAACCATTGACCGGCTGAAAATTCAGGGCATTTATCACTATTTTTCCCGAAGGCTTCTAAAGGGAATTGTTCGAACCTGCACCAGTCACGAGTAGAAAATCCTGCTAAGTACACCGCTTGACTGTGCGCTCAACGGAATATGCTGCCTCCAGCTTATTAGTTGCTCGCATGAAGCGCCGTGCGCTTTGGAAGCTACGGAGCGGCTGGCTGAAACTCACGCTCGAAGGCCAGCACCAGTCATTACGGAGATCATCCTAGAGAACTTCATGAGCTACGAATATGGTCGGATCCCCTTCAAGCAGGGGCTGAATGTCATAGCTGGTCCGAACGGGTCGGGAAAGTCCTCCTTACTTCTTGCAATTTCCGTTGCGCTAGGGCAGGCGTATACGGAAAGGTCTCGAAAACTGAGTGACCTAATTAGACGTGGGAAGGACATTGCGAGAGTGAGCCTGATCTTCGACAACAAACCCAAGGACGGTAAGAGGCCTGTTCCATTCAGCCGATCTGATACTTTCATGCTCTCCAGATATCTGAAGTCCGATGGCTCCTATTGGTATGAGGCAGACTACAGGGAGATCAGCAAGAGTGAGGTCGTCAGGTTGTTTAGACAATTCGGCCTTAATCCGGACAACATGCTCATAATAATGCATCAAGGAATGGTGGAGGAGTTCAGCGTAACATCTCCTAGTGAAAAGCTGAAGATGGTGGAGGAAGCTATCGGCTTTCAACGCTACAGAGAGAGCATTCTTGAAGCCGAGCAGAATCTCAAGGGATCGATAAGCGAGGAGAGTTCCTTGGTTCAACTGCTTGAAAGCGCTGGGCAGACGAGGGAATATTGGAAGGCCGTCTACGAGAAATACCTTCAGAGGAAGACCCTTCTGGATAAGAAGACCTACCTTGAAAGAGAGCTGGTCTGGTCTCACGTCATAAAGTATGAACAGATTCTACAATCACTGAGGGAGAGACTTGAGAGTCGAAACAGAGTTCTAAAGGATGTACTTGATCAGATCGAGAAGGCCAAAGCCTCTGCAATTGAGGCGAGCCAGAATCTCGACAGCCTGAACACAGAAGTCCGAAAGCTGTATTTTTCTTTGATAAGACTTGAGAGAGAGAAAGCTGAAGCTCAGACAAGAATTAAACTTTCCAACGAGATTCGCACTCTCCTCCTCGGTGTGTTAACCGCCTTGGATAGATCGCTTTCTCTTTCAGCCGAGTCATCCAAGAAGTATTTTGAGGAGAAGATTTCCGAAGTTCGATATTCACTCGAGGATTCGGCGACAAGAGCCGATGAAGCGCGCAGGAAACTAGTTGATCTTGAGAAGGAGACGACTGAACTCCAAGCAGAGCTAGCCCAGAACGAAAAGAGAATCCAAAGTCTCAATGAGAAATATGTCAATTCTCGCGTAAATGAAGGCATCCTTAATTTCAAGAAGAAGAATCTTGACAAAGAGATCGCTGAGATCGAGAAGAGTACGCGGGACTCGGAGCAAGAGTTAGCTCAGCTTGCTCCGGAGGCTGAAAAGTCTAAGCCAAGAATAGAGAGTCAGAGGAGCCCAACTGAAGTTGTCGAGGAGATCCGAATGATCTCGCTTCATCTTCAAACTCTAGGTGAAATACCTGAAGACGCTGAGAGGATTTACACGACGTATTCTTCTTCATACGAGGATCTACGAGTTAAACTCGCGACAGTTTCGGAAAACAAAACAAGAACGCTAGCTGAGCTACAAGAACGTCGCAAGCTTTGGATGCAGACCGTTCATGAGCTTATAGAAAAAATTAGTCCTGTTTACCAAGAGATACTCGCAAGAATTGATGCTCTCGGTGCGCTAAAGCTCATTAATACTGAAGACATCGAAGCGGCGGGTCTTGAACTACTGGTCGGATTCCGCGGTACACCCCCAAGTGTTTTGGACGCATACACTCAAAGTGGTGGCGAGAGAAGTGTGGCTGTCATGGCTTTCCTTCTCTCGCTTCAGCAGATGGTCGTGTCCCCTTTCAGAGCTGTCGACGAATTTGACGTTCACTTAGACCCGAAGAACAGGGAAGCCGTTTTCCAGATGATTTTCTCATACGTGTCTGGAATAATGGGCTCCCAATACATCGTGATTACTCCCAGTCAGATGGTCCTGGCCGATTCATCCGCTCATGTCATCATCGTTCAAAACGCCTATGGGAGATCTGAGGTGAAATCGCTTGCCTAAGAACGGGTTGAGCTATGAAGAACTGCTGCGCATTGTTGAACTCTGCAAGGCTGTTCAGAAGCAAGGGTTTGACCCCTTCCACGTTGATGTCAAAGGATCTCTTGAAACACTTCGGAGATACCTGCCAAATTGGAGCCTACTCGAAGAGCTCCTGTTGGATGCAGAGGCTATAGGCCAAATCGCGAGCATCATCAGACTGCAAAGTGAGTGGATACGGAAAAAGGCTACGTTGCTTGATGTTGATCCGCTCTTAATTGAGCTGAAGGTTCGGATGACATCATCGGAAGATCTCGCCTCGTTCTTCATTGATAGCTGGCACCCGATATTGAACTTGCAGAATCTTTCCCCTGGAAAGATCAGGGAGGCCATGGACTACTGGAATCAGCTGACGCCGCTCTATGATAGAATGAAGAAGCTCCCTGCCGTCCCCAGACTACAGCCTGGATCTCTTTCGCTGCAGGAGATAATTGGTCTTCAGTTGATGACTGAGGAGGAGTTCAACACATTACTTCTTGGGCTTTGGCGTGAATTGCTCTCAAAAGCAGGGAAGGAAGGGAAAGTGGAATACTGGGATTTCATCTCACGTGAGTCGTATGAAGAGACCATACGTCGAGCTTACCTCACAAGCTTCCTGGTCTCAGAAAGATACGCAGCTGTCGAAGCTAGACCTCTTCAGGATGAGATCTACCTAATCCCGAATGAAGATCGTATTCCCCCTCCTAAAGGGGTGCTCCCAAAAAGTTTGGCAATTCCCCTTGAAATGTCAAAATGGAAAAAAGTGGTAGAGGAATAATAATTGTCTGAGGAAGCTGAAGTCTCCCGAAAAGTCGCGAAGGGATTCCAAATGATAGCTTTTCAGAGGCACAGGTATCCTGGTGTCAAGGGTTGGGAATTGAAGAAGACGTTGGGAAAGGAATTCATCAAAATCGTCGAAATTATGAACAGCGAAGTGGATAAGCTCGGACTCAAGGTTAAGATTGTCCACGAAACAGGAGAGGAAAGAGCAGAGCCTTCAGAGGAAGAGTTGGAGTCAGCCAGATTTTTCCTCATCTTCAAGAACCCACCTTCACCTAGGGATGTGGAGGCAAGTGGGCTCAGGATCGACGACCTCTCCGTATTGGCCGCAAGCTTAGCCTACATAATTTCAAGGCAAGGAAAGATACCTCGTAAAGATCTGGAGCAGCTATTGAGGGAGAAGTTTCCAAAGTGGAAAGTCGAACTTAATCTTGACCGATTCATTCGTCGAGGATATCTCATCGAAGACAAGGATGATTTAGTCTACGTAGGCTGGAGAACCAAAGCCGAGGTGGATGAAAGGACACTTCTCAGCTTGGTCCTAGCTGGAACGCCCTCCTGAGAGACAAGTTCAGCACTCTGCTTTTCTGGGCCTGTTCATCAGCTGGTTCCAGCGAGTATTCCGCTTCACAACGCGACTGAATAAACGAGGGAAGGGTTCACCATGACCACGGTATTCCCCGGCTCAACATTAACGGAGGAAGCGTCTCTTAAGTGACTTCTTTTCGGCCTCGATAATGAGAGTCACAAGCTTCTCTGAGACCTTCGGCTCAGCGTTTAAGATGCTCTGGACTTCTGAGAGTTGCAGAGCTCTTGCGCCAAGGACGAAACCGCCTGCGAAACCGTATTTGCTGAAAATTTCAGATGAATTCACAGCCTCCCTGTATAGCCTTCGAAATCTTCTTGGAACATCAGGCCCAGAGCCATGCATCCTCTCACAAAGAAGCCTCGTAACCTCTTCTGACTCGTTGAGAAGTCCTAATTTCTGTGAACCGCAGTTCGGACAAATCACCGGCTTCTGCAGGGTCTTGATTGTTGTAGCCTCCACAAAATCCCAACACTTGGTGCAGACAAGAGTCTTCCCCTCAGCTAGAATTCTCGCTTTAACCGACTGCGCTAGAATCTTTTCTAGCCGTTCTGGCGGAACTATGTCAGATCTTCTACTGATTTCCTCCATCCCGATTCGAGAGAGTGGGGTAAGAAGGTCTGAGTCCGATACGATGGCCACCTCGATTTCGCCTGATGCCAGGCCTTGGAGTACCTTTCGGGCTCCTTCAAGATCGACGTCAACCGTAAGCATGGTCTTAACCGCCTCGTCGTAGACAGCTGTATTCCGTAAGGCTTCAATCAACGCTGACAGCGACACGCTGCTTAGATCTGCGTCCCTCGAGATGACGCCGAATTTTTTAGCCACGTGCAACATTCTTCTCTTGAACATTCCGGTTCTAATCATGGCGTTCACCGTTGCAGTCCTGATTTCTTGGTGAGCGAGATCCGCCAGCAGCGCTTTCAACTGAGATGCGGAAACATCTGAGACTTTGATAATGACACGGTATGGGTCCTGATGGACACCAATAGAAGTGCCTAGCTTCTCAGAGACTAGGTGACCAATTAGTCTGGCCAGAGTCCTATTAACGAGATGCCCAAAGCAGCAGTTTACTATCAGGGATTCTCCCCAACGCTCGATAGTTATGCGCTTGTCCGTGGGCAGAGGGAGACCTGCTCTGAACTGCTCCTCGATTTCGGATATCGCTCTCCGAATCGCTCCAACCTCTACCGGGTAGTTTTCAGCTAGTCTTTGGGCTATGGATTGGATTGTTTCCCCATCCCTTAGTCCTTCTTCTACACTTCTCCTGATCTGTCCGACTTCCTGCGCGATCTCGAACGGTACCGGTATTTCTTCACCGACCCATGTGGGGATAGCTCCTGCTGGATCGTCTTCCCGTTTTACGTATATCTTGTCTCCAAGAACCTGTGTTATCTTCCAAACAGAACCTCCCTCTACAAATTTTACACCAACTTCTCCGTTCTCGGCAACGAAGGCCTCGTCTAGGACTCCTACGGGGGTCTGATCTTCTTGAACAACTAGATACTGTTTCTCTTCGGGAATCATGGAAAGATTTCCAAAATAGTACTCGTAGAGGCTCTTGGATGTTCGAGGCTTTGTGAAGGATCCATCGCTTTTGGAGAGCCAGGCAAGCCTCGGATATCTTGAGCTCATATACTCGAGCACGCGAAGAAACTCTTCCTCAGACAAATCGCGGTAGGGATAGGCCCTACGAATGAGGGAGAGGGCTTCATCGACGTACCATCTGTTCTTATGGAGGAGTAATCCGGCTATCTGGTGAACTAGAGCGTCATATGGCTTCTCAAGCATCTTGACGGGTTCGAGGTCTTCCTCGAAGGCTCTACGGGCTATTGCAGCAGCTTCCAGCGTGTCATCGGAGTCTTGGGTGATAATCACTCCCTTTGCTGTCCCGCCGACTCTGTGACCACTGCGACCGACTCTTTGAATTAGACGGGTCACTTGTCTTGGGGAATTATATTGAACGACCAGTTCGAGGAGTCCAACGTCAATGCCCATCTCTAGGGAACTCGTGCAAATCACGCCGAGCAGTCCGCCTTCTTTGAGTAGTCTCTCAGTGGCTACTCGAGAGGGCTTTGATAATGATCCATGATGCACCCCTACGGGGAAATTGATGTCCCATACTCTGAACCTGCTGGCCAGAACTTCTGCTTCGGTCCTCGTGTTTGTGAAAATCAATGTGGACTTGTTCCTCTCGACCAGCTCTCTAAGGAGGCGTAGTCTGGCGGCAACTTCAGGATAGGTGAACAATTTTGCTGAAAGCTCGTAGTCTTCAGGCTTAGGAGTAGGGTAGTAAATTTCAATCTCCATTGACCGTGCGACTGGGACTCTGATAATCTCAAATGGCCGATCATTTCCCACAAGAAACCGGCCAACCAAGTCTGGTGTTCCCACCGTCGCCGAGAGACCTATGACCTGGAAGTCCTTGCCTACTATGTAATGAAGCCTCTCGAGTGCTATTGAAACTTGGCTACCTCTCTTATCGTCTACCAGTTCATGAACCTCATCGATTATCACCCATCTCACTTCTGCCAGATGTCTTCTGAGAATCGAACCTGGAAGAATTGCTTGTAGTGTCTCTGGCGTGGTTATCAGAACGTCAGGCGGTGCAAGGGTCTGTCTTCCCCTGTCACGGACCTCCGTGTCTCCGTGCCTGACACCGAGCCTAATGTCAAGTTTCTTGCACCACCATTCCAGTCTTTCCAATAGGTCGCGGTTCAGAGCTCTTAGCGGAGTGATGTAGAGTGCTTTGATGCCTCTTGGTCTCTCCTCCATGCGGCTGAGGGCTTCGAGTATCGGAAGGAAGGCTGCTTCTGTCTTCCCTGTTCCAGTAGGAGCCATAAGTAGAACGTTCTTGCCTTCGAGAATAGGAGGTATCGCTTGTATCTGCGGCTCGGTAGCTGAAGGAAAGCCTCTTTCCTTAATGAGATTCCTGAGGGGTTTGGAAAACCTCTGAAAAACGTCTTGTGAGTTCTGCACTTTGCTTCGCTGGCTTTACCTTTGGGATGGTGAAGTGTAAGGTCCTAAAAACCTATTCTGGAGAAGGGGGAGGGAGAGGGACAGAGAGACAGAGACACGAGGGGGGTCAATCCCTCT
>JAHFOH010000215.1 GCA_023266955.1 Nitrososphaerota archaeon | reverse complement strand
TAGAGTCTGATTTTCAGTTATATCAGCCTTGGAAGCACCAGTAGTTGAAGTGGTGGATGTTGTTGATTCAGGCAAGGTTATGGTAGTTGTCAATGTGCCACCGGTCGCGGAGAGGATTTTCGTACCATCCTTTGAAAATACAACTTGCAAGTCTCCAACTTTTACCACCCAAACGACCAATCCTTCTCGAAAGTCTAGGCTCACATCATCAATCTTGATTTCCGCATCGTACTGCTCCTTCATAGTCTGAGCTATGCGGGCAAAGGTTTCAGCATCCGGTTTGACACCAGTTTTGGCTGTTACTATAGGTCCCACTAACTCTGGTGTAAACACCCTGTTGGTACCATCCGATGCAGTGACACGGAATCTATGTTCTCCCACACGGAGCTTCGTCTGCAGGGTGAACACTACGCCTTCAGAATAATTGTTGGCTGAAGGGTCCGCCTTCTCCATGCCAAACTTATCTCCATCTATGATGATCGTTACGTAGGTTGGAGAACCGTTATCAGCATCTGAGTATATTGCTGAGAATGTGTAAACTGTGTCTTCGCCACCGCTCTCAGGCTCCACTCTAGGATTAAGAATGACCGGTGGGTTATCGAATGAAGCGATCTCAACTATCTGAGTTGCAACAGCTTGAGCGAATCCATCGCTAGCTTGTGCAGCAATTAAATTGGTCCCAAGAGGAAGCGTAGTCGTATACGAGAATAGCTTTCCATTAGTTACATTGTAATCTTGGGGGTCAACTGGCTGAGGAATAAACTTCTGCTCACCGACCTGAATGAATATAGTATGAGGTAGGTGATTGTCGGTATCGGTGTAGTTGAAGATTATGGTGAAATTGGTCCTAACGTCACCGCTAGCGGGGACAATGGTCAGATCAGAGATGGTCGGAGGAGTTCCTAAAACATCAAGGTTCAGAGCGAAGAGTGTATAGAGGCCAGTGAACGTTTCGTCCACTAAAGATGAGAAGAATGGGTGCTCACCGAAACCGAAGTCACGATTCCTCAAACTCGCAACGTAGAGATTAGCTGAGGTGACGTTGAGTGGTTTCCCACCTAGAACTTCAAGAGCACGAATAGCATTGTATGTGAAGATGTTGAACGAGATCATACTTGCTGGAGGCTCATGGGGACTCCTTGCAAATCCTCCGTCCGGAAGCTGCGAATTCTTGATGAAGCTTAGCGCACCCGTCAGATTAGTCGGAGCAGCGCCTAGAAGAGCCAGTGCACGAATCGCCCTCGAAGTTGAACCCATATCCGAATCCCCTTCCCCAACAAAATTGCCGAAACCTCCGTCTGGATTTTGAAGAGACTGCAGAAATCTTGTGGCTCCACCCTTATCCTTAGGTTCGGAGCCCAAAAGGTATAGAGCACTCACAGCTCGGAAGGTGAAGGAGCCCCTAGAAGTCTTGCCCGCCTGAAAACCGAATCCGCCATCCGGATTTTGCGAATCTCGTAGGAATGTAACTATCGCAGAGTAGTTTCCGATATAATACGCGAGCAGCCTCAAACCGTAGACAATACGATATGTGCTCTCAACATCAGATACATTTCTGAATCCAAAGCCTCCATCGGCATGCTTAAAGCTGGTGAAGTAGTCTATGACGGCTTGACGATCAATAGGTGCTTCACCTAGCAGGCTTAGTGCTGATACCGCGTCGAATGTCAGCCTTATGGAAGATTCGTCTCCTGGAAATGCGCCGAAGCCTCCATCGTTGCGGTTGAACGAGAGTACATGATTGATTGTGCTCGTGTACTGCATTAGATTAACCCCTAATGTTGAAAGAGCCCTTACGGCGAAGTATGTTGAATCGAGACCGGGTTCTAGGCTCAGGAGAGAGGCTGCAAATCCCCCATTCTCCCTCCTCAGATTATTCAGAAACGTAATCGCGGCATTCCTATCGGTCGGGCTTGCGCCGAGAAGCTTCAAGGCATCTGACGCGGAAGACGTGAAGCCTGCGAATGCCGTAGCACCTAACGCTCGAGTGTTTGCGAAACCTCCGTCAGCTGTTTGAATAGACTTCAGAAAAGATATGCCTGCAGCGGGGTCGTTCGGAGAGCTACCAAGCAGCTTCAAAGCAAGCACTCCGTCGTAAGTATGAGTGGCCGTCGAAGTCCAGAATATTCCTCTTGAGGCATCTGTTTGGAGTCCGAAGCCCCCATCAGGATTTTGTTTGTTCTCCAAGTACGGGATAACAAGGTGGAGGTTTGGAACAGGTGCATTCAGCAGCTTTAGAACAAGAATCGCTTCCGAGGTCGCACTGATGTCAGCGTCAATATCCACCAGATAGCTTTTGAAGCCACCGTTGGATAAGGGTGTAGGAAGCTTTAGGATTTGCAGCCTGTAAGTTAAGTCGACGATGGCAGTCGCGTTGAGAGGTTGTGCACCTAGGGCAAAAAGAACTTCCAAACTCTTTCTTGTTGCATGTATCGTTGACCTGTCCCTAAACCAGTCTCCGAAACCCCCGTCATGATTCTGGAAAGACTGCACGCTCTGAATCAGTCTCTGCTTATCGGATGAAGGAAGGCTTTGAAGACTGGAATCAAGAAGCTTTAGCGTCATCACTTTGAAGTGTATGGCTTCCAGATTGCTGACCTCGTTAACAGCAATATTTTGGGCGCTCTTGATGAAGCTGGCAGATAGTTCAGGAGTCATTGATGCGCCTGTCAGATCAGCCGAGTATGC
>JAHFOH010000055.1 GCA_023266955.1 Nitrososphaerota archaeon | reverse complement strand
AGCCCGGCAAAATAGTCCGCAAGTATTCGGACCTTCTCAAGCTTTCCAGACGTGGACTTTATTGCCTCAGCAGTCGCCGCGAATGCGTTGAAATCGTCGCCCGGCAAGGTGTTTCACTGAAGTACCAGTTCAAGGTAAAAGTGATTTTACTCAAGTGGCTTGCTCATCAAATAGGCCGCTTCGCCGTCCCTGTAATACTCCTCCATCCGCGACGTAATTCTAAATTCGAGTTTTTCATATAATTTTATGCCGGGCGAGTTAGAAGTCCTTACTTCCAGATACGTTTCCGAGCAGCCTCTTCTTTTCATACCCTCAATAGCTTCTTGCACCAGGCAGGTCGCCAGTCCTTTCCTTCGATGCTGTTCGAGGAGGGTAACCGAAACAATGTGGCCCTTGCGCGCGAAACCGAATCTATGGGTCGCGGAAAAGCCGTATTCAATACGGCACATGATGTAACCTACAAGCTGATTGCCGTATTGAGCAACTAGGAACGTTTCTGGTGAAGACTTGAGGAGCTCCTCGAAGAAGAAATCGGAGTAATGCTCCGGGAGAGTCGCCCAATTGATTGAAATTACCGCTTGTAGGTCCTCCTGGGAGCACTGCCGTATGGTGTATTCTCCGAGACGCTTGATGTACGTATTCTCCAAGTGCTATACCTTGGTTTAAGTCTCCGTAAGCTTTTAAGGATTAGCGGAATTTTGATTTAATCAAGCGCAACAGATGTCACAGGACTCATACAGTTCACTTGCAGATTATGATTACATTATCGCCGCAGTACAGCCCAGATTCACCTACACGGAACACTATCTGAGAGAAGATGGGACAGTGGAATTCAAAGTCGGCTCCGTGGAAGGTGTGAAGGAGAAGTTCAAGGAGCTGATATCGGAAATTAAGTCAAGGGGTCTTGTTGCACTTCTTCGACGAGTCAACGAAGATACGATCTTGGCAGTAGGGAAGGACGTACTCCGCATCGAATACAGAAGCAGGACTCCGATCATTCTGCTAATCGCTACGGTGACGATAGTGGCTATTGACGGCTGGTTTGGCCGAACGGCTAGTTTACAGGGACAGAACAGACTGCTCATGACAGCTCTTTACACCGCCGCCGTAATGGGAATAATTGGCATACATGAATTGGGTCACAAAGTGGTCTCCCGGATTCACAACATGAAATCGTCACTTCCATATTTCATACCAGGCATTCCAACATTAATTCCTACTATGGGAGCCGTGATCGTATCGGCGAAGCCCCCAATTAATCGAGACTCCCTATTCGACTTAGGATTATCCGGGCCCATTGCTGGATTGATAGTCACGTTTATCGTTGCCATTGGTGGAGCACTAACTTCCTACTTCCTACCGACTGAATTAATCGCTAGAGAGCTTCGAGAGGGGAGACTTCAGGGAGTCAATACGATAGACTTCTTTACCAACCTCCTCCTTACCAGTTTTGGCCTGACTAACCCTCCAAGCGGCAAAGGCCTCATAATTTCTCCTCTTCTCTACGCCTCGTCACTTGGATTCCTTATTACATTTCTAAATCTCATGCCCGCTTGGCAACTTGACGGCGGCCACATTGCTAGGGCGTTTTTTGACAAGAAAAAGCATAGAATTGCCACCCTCGGAAGCGTAGCAATCCTCTTTGTTCTACGTTTTTACTTCATGGCTCTAATTGTGCTCGTACTTTCCGCTCGGAGCCCTGCGATGCGACCTCTTGACGATGTCTCGTCCTTGTCACGGAAGAGGAGATTCGCTTTCCTCGGAGTGCTCAGTCTGGCGGGGTTCCTTTACGTCTTTACGATACTGAATAATCCCTTCTTCTTCGTCTAAGAAATTCTTAGGACTCCTTGGACTTAAGCAAAGCGTCGGAGGAGCTAGTTATCACATGAGCTTTAGTTCTTGAACCTAAGGAGTCAAGCGCCGTCCCGAAGGCCTCCTCCAATCTTCGAGCCACCTGCAGACCCAGCTTTGTGGCAAGGAAGTAATGAGGTAAAGCAGAAACTATTACTATACTGTGACCCGCGGTTATGTTCCGAAGGAAAACGAGGTCTTCTAATCCTCGTACGTACTTCTTCGTCTCAATTCTGATCCTACCGGTCAAGAAGAGCTCGGCCGCCTCGGATCCAAGACCCTCAGAACACTCGGCCGCGATTATGAGCCAACCTTTTTCACGGAGAGCGCCGAGGACATTCCAAGTTGAGCTCAACGAGGAACTTAGTGTGGAATCAAAGCCGCGACCAGGCGAGAGCACGACAATCTTAGCCGGCTGAGTCACTTCGTGAGTTACGAACTCGGCAGCGCCCTTTACAGCTTGCCGGTGCGTTTCAATAAGTCCTCCGCTAAAGATGTCCGCGGTTTGCCCAGCGATGGAGACTATTTCGATTGAAGGGACCGTTTCAAAGGCATGGCTTACTGTGTCGGAAAAATCGCTGGAGGGCGTATTCTTTCCTGGGTGAGGATTATCATCACTCCTCCGACTGAATGCTTCGCTCATAACTTCGTCATTCATTAATCGAAGCAAACTCGCTGGTCCTCCGCTGAAACCGAAAAGAGGGTTCAGTCGAGTTTCAGTAATGATGAGTGTCTGGCTGTTTGATAGAGCAGTGGGAGCCATGACTTCAACATTATCGACCTCTCCAATTCTTTGGTCAGGTCGTCCGATTTGGGTAACCTTGACTCCACTGTTTTCGCATACTTTCTTGACCTTGTACAAGTGTTGTTCCGGACATTGAACCAAGAGAAATTCAGGAGCGATTCCTAACTCAGGGAGCATGGAAATAGCAATCCCTAGGAACTGGAGGGTCGCCTGTTGACAATCTGCCAACACCAATGATGTGCCTGGCTTCAGAGGTGCCTGCCTGAGTTTCTCCTTCAGAGAAGCATCGTCGAGTTTGGGGGGCTGAGACGTGATAACTTCGGCAAGATTTTCAGCTCTGACATCAAGCGAGACTTCAACCTCCCCGTACGGCAGCCACAGCTCAGGCAACGATCTGCGAACCTCCCTGTCTGAGTTTTCTAATTAAGCAATGGGTAAACAAGTCTTATACAGACCCTCGGAACAATCTAGCAGAAGCCCTTGAACTGGTTGAAACGTCGTGAGGAACTTGTTGGTAAGATCGGAAAGATACTTGTAAAAACGAAGGCATTGCAATTCGGAACTTTCTCCCTGCCCTCGGGCAGACTGAGCTCCTACTATATCGACTTGAGGATGACTCCAAGTCTTCCTGACGCCTTCAGGCTGATGGTCGATGCGTATATAGAGACCGCAAACCATGTTCTGAATTCCGATCATTTCGAAGCGATCGGCGCGATACCCACCGTGGGTTTAACGTACGCGGCAGTGGTCGCTTATCGGTTGGCAAAACCTCTACTGTATGTTCGAGGTGAGGGAACGCGCCCTCCGGGTGCGAAAAGTGTAGAGGGAATCCTTATGCCTGGATCCAACGTTTTGGTGATTGATGATCTTTCAATGACTGGGACCTCGATTCTGAAGGCCGCTCAATCCATTCGGTCAGAGGGCGGAGTTGTGTCAGACGCATTAGTTTTGATCGACAGGATGGAGGGCGCAGCAAAACTTCTTAGGACAGCCCAAATCCGTTTGAGAAGTTTCACCACGATTCTCGAGCTTGCACGGGTGTTAAGGCAGATGGAAGCGCTAGCTGAGGAAGATTTTCAGTCTATTAGAAAACAGGTAACTAGCCGCTAGATCGTATATTACATGTAGATCATTAGATTCCGTTCTTCGAGCGTATTGTGAAGATTGTTGACTGCTCTGTAGACTTCGACCTCTTTTTTTGCCCCGGTGCAAACGAGCTTTCCACTCGCAAATAGAAGGATGACTGTTTTTGGTTCAGCCATCCTGTGGATTAGGCCTGGAAATTGTTCGGGTTCGTACATGGACCTGGGCAGCTGCCTCGCAGCCTCTTCAAGATGCACCTTGCCTCCGAGGCTGGCTGATGCAACGATATTCTGTATTTCTATGACTGGTTCATTTCTTATGTCGATTCCGCCCTTCTTGAGTTTCTGTGCCACAGTCTTGACTGCCATGATGGCCTGATCCTCGGACTTTGCTCCTGTGCACACCATTTTACCCGAGCTGAAGATCAGAGTGGCGGTCTTTGGAGTCTTCAGTCTGAAGACTAGGCCCGGAAATTGGTCGGGATGATATTCAACATCCGAAAAGTTCCTTGTAATCTGATTTAGGTCGACCGTTTGGTTAACGCTGGCGGATGCCACAACGTTCTCGATGCTGATGATTGATTTAGTTTGAGGCATGAGATAGTTTCGCACGAAATCGTAACGGGTTATATATGTCTAAGGAGGCACTCCATCCTACAAGCTTCGATACATCCGTCTGTACCTCTCCCCCTAAGCCTTCTGAATCTTTGAATCTGGCTTTTCTTCAACCAAGTGATTATCCAGGGTTCCACCCTTCTTTCCTGAGGACATGAATTCGCTGACGAAGATGAAGAGCAAAACGGCACCTATCAGCAAGTAGTTGTATGGATATCTTATCAGAGAGCTAAAGTAGCCGACGTAGGGGATGGAAAAGATCACCTTCCCTATGTAGTCAGACTCTATGACTTGAACTGAGTCGGGTCTGGAATTGGCGTCACCTTTGGTGGTTACCATTCTCTCACCATCAATGCTCAAAGAATACACTCGGTGCACGATGACACAAGCGATGTCTTCGGTGCTGACTTGACATTGCTGTTGCAAAAACGCATCGAATCTCAGTCTAGGATTATGGAAGACTATGACGTCGCCCACTACCATCGAGTTGAACGGATCACCTCTTATGACTACTATGTCGCCGATGTGGAGCGTTGGAACCATGCTCGCGCTCACTACTACAAAGAAGGGAGTGGGAGTGCTAAGAGCTAATCTGAAGCCTAGTTGAAAGGCGCCTATTCCTCCTGCTAGTATTGCGATTATTATTAGAGCCCGAAAGGCTCTCTTTCTAACTTGAGTGGACGTTTGCTGGGGTTCCACTGTCGTTGAGGTCAGGATCGTAATCACTCATCACTCCAGTAGAGGTTCAAGTTTAAAGTGTTACCATCTTTGGGATACTAAATACTATAGAAAAATGTCGAAGATGCAGCAGCTGCCGGCAAAGTGTGGAATAAAGGCTGACTGCTAGCGCACGATTGTGCCGTCAACCCGTTATGAACAGTTCAGGCGTCCTTCTCATGATGTCCAAGCCATCTTTACCTGAGTATGACGACTCTGTCAAATGCCTTTACGTCATAAACTCCGTCTTAACTCTGATTCTTCATCGTCGTCGACGTTGAAGGGTACCATCCAATAATAATAGGTTTACTGTTGAATGAGGCTCATGGGGCTGTACTATATCGTCCTGTTAGGGTAGCAAAACCCCGTGCCTAACTGCGATACCACCCTAAAACTTTAAGCGAGAAAAATCCAACGCTCTCCCCCTTTAACTTGCCAGAGCTTTCCATTGAGACTGTAGATCTGACCCGGACCTTCAAGGGGCCTTCGAACACGACTGTAAAGGCCTTGGATAGGGTCAATATCAGAGTCAACCAGGGAGAAATCTTTGGGCTTCTTGGCCCGAACGGGGCAGGCAAAACTACGCTCATCAAGATACTCACGACCCTCCTTCTACCCACAGAAGGGGACGCTTACGTCGCAGGATTTCACGTTGTAAAACAGGCTTCTGAGCTTAGAAGTTTCATCAACCTTGTTTCAGGAGGCGAAACTCCGGGGTACGGGATTCTTACAACCAGAGAGAATCTTTGGTTCTTCTCTCAACTTTATGGTTTACCGCGGTCCATCGCAAATCTGCGAATCAAGGAGCTGATGGACAAACTTCAATTCGCTGAGTATGCTAGCACAAGAATGCACAAACTCTCCTCAGGCTACAAGCAGAGGCTAAATCTCGCGAGAGGGTTCATCAATGACCCGAAAGTTCTCTTTCTTGATGAGCCCACATTGGGGCTTGATGTTCTATCAGCCAAAAACCTGAGACAGTTTGTAAAGGATTGGGTTCGCAACGACACTGAGAAAACTCTCCTGCTCACCACCCACTACATGGCTGAAGCAGAAGAGATGTGCGACAGAGTAGCTATCATAGACCAGGGCAAAATCGTAGCGCTCGACACGCCTGAGAGCCTAAAGAACAAACTAGAAAGAAGGCGGACAGTAAAACTTGAGGTTAGAGGGAGTTCCAGCAAATTTGGAGATCTCAAACAGTTTAGCGGTGTCCTCGGAGTGTCTCAATCTCAGGATATTCAGAGTGAGATATCAACCCTCAAAGTCCTAGTCGAGGACGAGTCAGTTATCTCTGAGGTGATTTCTAGGATTTCGCAGTCCGGCTCTAAGGTAATTTCTGTCAGCAAAACAGAGCCTACTCTTGAAGATGTTTACATCAGCCTAGTTGGCCGAGGTTTTGAGGAAAGTGAAGCCCAAAGCACAACCCAGTGAAATCTCTAGGAACTTACGGGCGGCCTATGCGAGAGCATGGGTGAGGGTGAAGGCGACTAAGAAAGAGCCCCTCTGGGCGATTGCTGAAATTACGATCCCCCTCATCTCTGTCGGTGCCTACGTCTTCCTCTACAGAGCCCTGAATGCACCTCCCAGTTTTGCAAGCTTCGTCGTCATCGGAGGCACTGTGATAGCGTTCTGGGCGAACGTGCTGTGGAACATGTCAGCCCAGTTCTACTGGGAGAAGGAGACGGGAAACCTCGAGATGTATTTCGTAGCTCCCATTTCGACGATGGCTGTCCTTCTCGGAATGGCGCTTGGAGGAATTATCAATACGAGTACCAGAGCTCTTTCGATACTCATCATAGGGTCTTACGTCTTTCAGGCCCCGCTACACTTGAGTGATCCAATAGCGGCGCTGATAGTCTTCATCCTTACGATCATATCTCTCTACGCTTTGGGCATGCTATTCGCATCCCTCTTCATGCTTTACGGGAGAGAGGCTTGGCATACAGCAAACTTGTTGCAGGAACCAGTATACTTTTTCTCTGGCTTCTTCTTCCCGATAACTGGAAATCGGTTCTTTCCCTTCGCCATACAGGTCGCAGCTTCGCTAATACCCCTAACTGTAGGACTTGACGCAATAAGGAGGGTCCTTGTACTAGGAGCCGGGTTGAATCAGATACCTCTACACGTACTGGGGCTGGTTGCCTTCGTATCCGTATTGCTTCCGCTATCCAAGAAGGGCCTCGATTTCATGGAACGGTTGGCAAAGAAAGAAGGAAGGTTAACCTTGAGATGGCAGTAGCTGAAACTCTTAGAGCCTTGAAGCAGGCGATTTGGATCGGATGGAAGATAGAAAGCAATTGGACAGATCCATTTCTATTTTCGGTTTACTACTTAGTTAGACCCCTTGCTAGCTTGCTGATTGTTGGCTTCATCTTCTTAGTAGGAAGCTTTGCTGGGGGTTCTTTTGATTCTCGGTACTTCACCTTTCTATTCATAGGAAATACTTTCTTTGTTTACGTTAATCACGTGGTGAGATCGATGAGCTTTCTTGTTCATGAGGATAGAGCTAGGTACGAGGTTCTGAAGCACATTTACATCTCTCCCAGATCGATTCATCCTTACCTCTTTGGAAGGGCACTTGAAGCAGCTTTCGATGGTTTCGTTTCGACCGTGTTAGCGGTAGTTTTGGGCTTGATAATCTTCGGCCAGTTTTTCTCACTTCACGTCGCTATTGATCCATTGAAGATCAACTACCTAGGTTTCTCGCTCGCTATGCTAATAGGAACATTCTCCATGATCTTCATCGGGTACATTTTGTCTT
>JAHFOH010000054.1 GCA_023266955.1 Nitrososphaerota archaeon | reverse complement strand
TGGAGTAACTCATGAATTCATGATCGTTAATGACAAAGATGAGGCGATAGCTACAGAGAGGGCGGGTGGGGAGGCTGAGCTTCCCTTTGGCTATGAGATTGCGGATGTAGATCCTGGTCAGGAGCGAACCGTAACCTTCATCGCTTCCCATTCCGGCGACTTCTTCTACGTCTGCTTAGAGGATGCTGGAACTGCGCCAAAACTACATGCCGAAAACGGAATGTTTGGTCAATTCATAGTCGAGGCGTAGCAGAAGGACAACTCTTAAGATTCAGGTGGGCATGAGCGCCTAGCTCTCATGCATCGCCCTCCCCCTCTGTTTTTTAGGGTCAGGTGAATCTTGATTAGCGTCGTAGAGTTGGGTACAAATGGTTGAAGTTCTAACCCTTCTTCGTATCATCAAGGTAACGATCGTAATTCTCGGAGTTCTCATCGTCTATTTGAGCGGCAAAGCCTTTTTGCGTAACGGAAGTAGGTCCATGCTATTCCTAGCGATAGGATTTGTCTTGATTACGATAGGATCTGTTCTTGCTGGGGTGCTCTTCGAATTCTTGGGTTACACCCTACTTGAAGTGGTCACAATAGAGGCCTCGGTGATGCTGGCTGGTTTCGTTAGCATAATCTACTCAATCTACGGAACGAAAAGCTAGGTCACGCTCATAATCTCTCCGCCGGTTATCATATTTGAAAATCGTCTCCCTGGTTTAAGAGCTTTCGAATGGAATCGAGCAGATTCGCATGCTTCGTCTGAACGAGGCACAAATAGCAGTTATTGTAAAGAACTTAGAGCATTGGCGCAGACTTGAGGATAAGGACTCTGAATCCTTCTACGACATGTGGGTGGAGACTCGGGATGATTTTCTCAGGATGCTTTATACCAGAATAAGCCATGATTCGTTGAGACACGCCGCCATTATCTTTCTGACAATCAACTTGCTTAAAGGAGATCAGACTCCTGTGGCTAGGGTACCGGATGAACACCTAGAAAGAATCAGAAAGCATCTTGTTGATGAAAAAAAGGTTTTGAAATATGCCGAAGGCATAGTCAAGAGAGTTCCCGAGGGATACGTGAAGCTACTGCTGGAGCAAATCTTGGCAGACGAAAAGCAGCATCACAAGATTCTCTTACAGATGGTCAGGGATTCTCAGGGCCGGCAACGCCGCGAGACCTCCCAGAAACAGAAATGATTCGCAAACCCATCTTCCTGACAAGAGAATGATCCACTGAACGTATGAAACATCATGCTAGGTGACTCTGCACGACGCTTTCACCGGAAAATCAACGAAATTTTCAACAGACGCCTCTCCTAGTCTTTTGGGAGACTACTAAGGCCTGCCTTCTGTCCTGTCTACATTGTAGAGCTTCAGCTCAGTTAGATCCCTTGCCTGGCCAACTTTCTATCGAGGAGGGCAAGCAGCTGCTGGAGCAGGTTACTGAATTCCCAAAGCCATTGCCCATGGTAGTATTCACAGGAGGCGACTGTCTCATGCGACAGGACATTTTTGAGCTGTTAGCATACGCAAGAGAGTTGGGTCTTCGGATCTCCGTATCCCCTTCTGTTACACCTATTCTGACAGAGAAGGTACTTTCTCGACTACGGGGTCTAGGTGTGGGAGCTATCTCAATAAGCCTAGACGGGGCTTTGCCATATGCGCACGACTTCATACGAGGAGTCGTTGGAAACTTCGCCAGTACACTTAACGCCATCAGGAAGATTGTTACTATGGGAATCAGATGCCAAGTTAATACTGCAGTGATGCGCTCCAATATGAAGCAACTTCCTGACATCTTTCATCTTATCAGATCTCTTGGCGTTAGAACGTGGGAGGTGTTCTTCCTAATAAGAACGGGAAGGGCGCTTGAGAGCGAAGATCTAGCGCCTGAGGAATACGAAAGCGCATGCCACTTTCTTTACGATGCGTCAATGTATGGCGTCACTATTAGGGCAGTGGAGGCTCCCTTTCTTAGACGAGTAGTTCTTCAGAGAAATGTTAAGCAATCAGTGTGGCACGATGACCTCTATGAGGTCCTGCTCACTCGCCTGCTAGATCTCGAACGGCCTCCTAAAGTTTACTCTACGCTTCCACATTACGGCACTTTAGATGGAGACGGAATCATCTTCGTAAGTCATGATGGTACGGTGTTTCCCGGAGGATTTTTGCCGTTACGCTTGGGCAACATAAAGGAGGAACGTCTTAGCGAGATTTATCAAACAAACGAGCTTCTGGTTAAGATAAGGAACCGAGAATTCAAGGGCAAATGCGGTGAGTGCAAGTTCAGATTCAACTGCGGCGGTTCAAGAGCGAGGGCTTTTGCATATTACGGTGATCCCTTGGCTTCAGATCCTGCCTGTCATTATCTTAGCTCAGCTAACGAGTAGATCCTGACGGTCGTGGCGGTAGCCACTCAATTCGGTCCACTAGGGTGGAGCCCGAAGGACCACGGATAGTAACACGATCGTAATCATTAGTGCCAAGTTCGTGAACGAGATTAGTCTGCTTATTTTTCTCACTTCTTGAAGATCTTGCAGCCTTCCTTCTCTTGCATGCTTCACTATTCTACGTGCGTAGACAATATTGTTGAAGTATACGAGGAACACTAAGACGGCTACTAGTGCGACCTTTAGCAGGAGTATCTGGCCCAGAAAGGTCGTGAAAAGAGAATCGAAAGAAGGAAGATACCACGTCGCATTATAGACCCCCGTCAACAATAGGATGCCAAGCGTGGGGTTAACGAGTTGACCAAATCGCTTAGCTATCTTTGCCACGAGGTCCGTCCTTTCTCTTTCATCTTTGGCCAACACTCGGGACACAGGCACCACTATGAGCCAAATGAAGAACGAGCCGCCTACGAAAATGATGGCTGAAAGCAGATGGATCCACAATATGGCGACATTAAGCGGACTCATAAGTAAACCGACTAACTAGCTGTTCACTTAAATCCAGACGACGTTTCTCGCCAATGAAATTGAATTTCATTCACCTGACGGAGCCGCATTGGCAACGATTGTCATCTAGTAAGTGTTCACGCCTACATGCATCATAGCTAGGTCTGCAGCCAAAAGCGTAAATTACAGTTAACTTTCAAGATTATTGACTTCAATGTCTTCTGAATCGCGTTCAACCGAAGAGCCTCCTGAAATTCCTCAGCCAAACGTCTATCCTTTCAACTGGTACGATGAAGACCCTAAATTAAGCAAGCTGTACGCTCGAGCCAAACAGGAGCACTGGGATCCTGCAGCGATAGACTGGAATGCCGTTAGACCTGAGGACTACGATCCTATCCAAAAAACAGCCATGGCATATTGGTGGGCCGTGTTGGCGAACTTCGAAAATAATGCAGCGGCAGCCTTCTCGAAAGCGTTGGTTCACCTAGCTGAAAATCATTACAACATTTCAAGTCAAAGAGTGACTGGAACGATAATCATGGATGAGTGTAGACATGATGAATGCTGCATGAGAGCATGTAACAGACTGTGCCCCTATTTCCTGAAGGGCTGGAAGCCCAAAACTGACTTGGATACAAAAGCTCTTCGAAATGTAAGATGGGTTTACTACCATGGCGGTAGGTACTGGAAGGGCTATGCCAAAGCCTATGAGAAGTACAGGTTTCCACTAATCTTTACGTCTTTCATGATGGGCGAGGCTTGTGCGTCTAAACTCTTTCATGAAATGAAGTTGCGAGCCGAACATCCAGCTTTTCAAGAAGCATTTGGTCACCTAACTAAAGACGAATCACGGCACTTAGCATACACCTGGTTTGTCCTCGAGAATGCTATTCCAAGTCTGGCCGAGGAAGAGAAGATGCTGATCCCGAAGAGACTAAGGCATGGGTTCGTCTATCTATCGATGGTCCTGTTTGAGCCTCCACAGGAGTTTTGGCAGTTACCTAAAGATTTCATGGATGTGCATAGGAGGATGGAGGAGATTGCGAGGGATGCAGGTCTTGGCGTTTTGACTTTGGAAGAGAAGCGCAGTGCTTGGAAATCAACCATCCTCGATGTGAAGAGGAAAATCGGGAAGTACAATCTCCCGTTTCCCGACCTTCCGGAAATAGGTATCTCGGGCACATAGCTTCGTTGACGCTTTCCACCGCCTGTTAGTGGTTCTTTCATCCGTGCAGGAATATCTAAGTTTTGGGGGCGATGGTTAACCGAAGGTTGTAGCGTTCGTACTTGTGGAAGATCGCACGAACGAGTTAAGAAAAGTGCAAGAAGAAGTCAGAGTACTGATTTACTTGATACTTCTCGGAGATAGGAAGGTCAGGGCTTTGCTTTGAAATCCTTGAACAAGAATTTCGAAAGGTCGACCCTATCATTTCTGATCTCGACTCCCTCATGTCCCAACAGTTCGAACTTCGTCCTAATACCCCCACGTCCCGAGTAGCCTCCCAGAGTGCCGTCCGACTTTACCACTCTGTGGCACGGCACGACTATCGGGTGCGGATTTGCCCCGAGTATTCTACCCACCGCCCTGCCAGCCTTTGGCCTGCCCAATCTACGAGCTAGAATACCGTAGGTCGTGACCTTTCCTTTCGGGATTTGCTTCGTTAGATCATAGACAAGCTGGGAGAAACTCTTGGTCGTAGGTCTCAAAGCCTTATGACATCGAAAGCAAACCGCTGAACCAGATTTAAGATCTTCTTTAAGTGCTCTCCTAAGCCCTTTTCAGTTTAGGGCTCAAGCGAATATTCCGGCACGACCCCCGCCAGAGCGATGTCGCTTTCAATCTTTAGTTTATTGAACTTGTCGGGATAGTATGTTCAACCGAAGCCGATAAGCGCTTTGTCCCAGTTCTTTCCCTCTGACAGGCTTTTCATCAGAGCTTCAAGAAATTGAAAGATCAAACACAAGACTCGTTGGGACGTTTCTCAATCTTGAGAATCGTGCCTCACCATTATTAGACCGTAATCTACCCCTACACTCATGTTGGCAGACGCTGTGTATCGCCAACTTCTGAATCAGTTGCAGAATGAGCCATCCAGCAAGAAACTTGTACTGGAGCGGTGATGAAGAATATCTAAAGTTCTTGCCTTTAACTTTGTAAAAGTTTCACTAATCTACTTCCTGATTGGTTCATTTTGGATGACTGCCTTTGGTGAAATACCGCAGCTTCGGGAGGAGATGGCGCATCGGCTCTATGACTTGGCTATGATCCATACGATGCTCCTTGGGTGGGCGAGCCTAGCAATCATTGGTGGCATCTACTATTTCGTTCCAAAGGCAGCGGAGAAGAATCTGTACAGCGAGCGGCTGGGACGCATTCACTTCTGGCTCACCAACATTACTCTTCCTATAGGGGTCCTACTCTTCGTATACGGCAGCTTTTTGGTTGAATCCCTGATTGAGAGTGGTGTTTCGGGGGAGGTGGCTTTCTCGCAGCCATCTACATTACCACTATTCATCGGATTCTTTGGGGCGTTCATTGTTGGGATCATAGCGCAATTTCTCTTCGTCTACAATATTTACCGTACGATGAGGCAGTAGCTCAGGTGCCGTGATGACAAAAGTTATGGATGTGGGCACCCAGTGAATCAATGCGAAAGGTGGCAGTTACGAGATAACACAATGAGGTGCGCTTCTACTTGAAGGAGGGTAGAGTACAGGCGTCCGCACAACTGCTTACAGTGAGCATGAAAGCGACCATGGGGCTAATCATCTCCTTCATCATCTTTTTCGTCGTGATAACCGTTCCTTTTCTCCTCACAAATCCATTTGACATCGGCGCTTTTGCAAGCCTGTTATTAGTTGTCCCCTACTCCGTATTTCTTGCCTTCTGTTGGAAAAGAAAGCCATGGGCATACCTAGCCAGTATGATCCTAGCGATAATTCTACTTGTTGGGATACCGTTGTCCCTTATCGGAGAGCAGCAGATGCCTGCATTATCGCCATTATCGACTTGGGAGCTACTCGTCGCGACAGTGTTGAGTATGCTCATCGCCCTGGAGAGCTTCAAGGCATACACTGAAACCAAGAGACCACAGAACGCATCTATTGGAGGCTCTCGGTCATGACTAGCTTTCAGAAGATGGGAGGTCTATCAGCCATCCTCGCTGGCATAACGTTCGCCGCATCTTTGACTCTGGGCATCGTAGTTTTCCTTTCAGCTCCCCCTGAACTATTCAAACAATTCCAAGGGGGGAACATTGGAGCATATCTCCTATTTTTTGCCCCCAACCCAAGTCAAAGGACTACGTTTACTCTCGTACTCATCTTTCAAACAATTTCTTCCTTTCTTATGGTCCCCGCTCTTCTCATTTTGTACTCATTTCTGAAAGGCATTCATTACCGTAATGCAATCGTTGCTACAGCGCTGACCCTCACTAGCCTTCCGTTTTTCATTCTGGACGCGCTCTTGGGCTTCCCCTTAGTGGGACCATTTGTGGATAGTTTTGCTGTGGCCGGTGCTGCAGAGCGAGCTTCTATAGTCTCAATTCTCACATTTACTACCACGTTTGCCCAAGCATCTGTTGGAGTGTTCTACCTGTTCTTTGGTGCTGCATTAATCATATACTCCTTAACCATGCTCAAAGGAGCCTTCTCACGTTCGCTAGCATGGATAGGAATAGCTGCGGGAGTGGCGAACATCGGCAGCGCCATCGGTAATTTGATTGGTGGTACGTTGCAGTTCACTGGGATTATTTCCTCAATTCTCCTCATAATTTGGTTCATAGGTGTGGGTGGGTCACTCTACAAGAGGTCTTCAAAGGTAGCGGACGTGAGCAGTCAGTGAGCCTTACAACTTATTCGTATGCCTACGTTTCCGCAGACGGTGGAGGAGGTGGGTGATTGAGTAGTTCTTCTGTGCTCTGGTTTGAGCGCGTCTCGGCGCGACTGAGTCTTCCAACGTGGGCAGTAGGTATTGCAGTAGGGGGAGTACCCTTCTTTCTGTTGTACCCTGCGCTAGCCGTGTTTTATCCCTACCTTTGGGACATGTTCACAACACATGTCCAGATTTCTCCATTTCCTCTGCTTGTTGGACTCTACTGTTTGCTGGCATCTCGCTACATACGCGTGAGGATTGAAAGCTTACGGGAATACACTCAATCATTGAGCGATGAAGGAGAGCCACCAAGTATGCGTAGTCTCTACAGTTTCCGGACGGTGCTGCTTGCCTGGACAGCGACGAACCTAGTCGTTACACCATTGTTCATATCATCTAACACGTATCCAACGTCTTATTCATTTGTGCAGAAGATAGTTGCTCAAACCCCTTGGATAATATGGGGCATCGCTCCATCCACCCTAATCTGGACTTGGATATACTCTATGTACAGCGTAAGGCAAATGGGAAAACTGTCACTGAAGCTTAAACCCTTCACAGAAGACAGAACATTGGGACTGAGACCCTTTGCGTCAACGACGATGAGGCTGACGCTGGTTTACTTGGCAGCCTTGGCCATGATTACTTTACCTAATCTTGTGATAACGGGACCACAGGTCCAAATCTTCTTTGTGGGGATGTTCTTGCTAGGTTCCGTCTTCTTTCTACTCCCTCTACACAGCCTTCATCAGAAGCTGGTTTCAGCGAAACAGGAGAAGCTGAGACGGATTAAGTCACGATACACTCACATCATGCAGCAGTTTGAGGAAAATAGTGAAGACCCGGACCAAAAGCTTCACACCGAACTGCTGGTTATCAAGGAAGTCCAACGCGATATTCAAGGCATAAACACATGGCCGTTCGACACAGTAATATTCACTCGGCTACTTGCCGTGATACTGTCAGTGGTAGCGATAATTGTCGCACGCATAGTACAGGTCATGCTGCATCTCTAGGGAGAGTTGGAGGATGATTTTCGTGGGTGGTGGGACGGTCGTTGGGCGTGAGCGGCCTTGCTCTTAGCAGCTGTCGCT
>JAHFOH010000053.1 GCA_023266955.1 Nitrososphaerota archaeon | reverse complement strand
ACCCCTGCGATGAGCGTGAATTCGTGCCATCTAGGCCGCCGGTGATTTCTCGCTCCTAAAATAAGGATTACTCGAAATGCACTCAGTCAACTCTCGCGTACCTCCCCCTTCTCTCAATTTCGCGGATTTTCGCCCCAATCTCCCTAACTAAGTTCTTTCCTGCCCTCAGTTGATACCCCTCCAAGACGCTCTTAAACACTTGACTCGAAACACTAGTATGTGCGCTATTCAGGACCTGCTTCATTAAGTGGAGATCAACAGCCATGTCCTCGATTCGGTTCGAGAAGAATGTTAGTCCAAAATCTAGGAAGACTAATTTATGATCTGGCGTAAGAACGAAATTTGATGTCGTTAAATCGCCATGCATAATGCCATGAAGGTGCAGATTAGCAATACTTTGCCCTAGGCGAGAGAAGATTTCGGGGTCACCGTCGCCCTGCTTCAAAAGCTCCCTGATCCGTCTTCCTTCAATATACTGCATGATTATCTCCGCTTTATTCTCGTCAACGAAGTACAAAATGGGCGTCGTTACTCCACCTCGTCTGGCCTCTGTCATGAATGAAGCTTCTCGGACTGTTCTCTGTCGTCTGATTTCTTGATCAAGTTGAGGAACCCTGTATGGTTTGGGTTTTCTAATCTTAGAGACTGCGGGAATTCCGTACCATTCGCCTAGGTAGAGGTCTGCTTCGGCCCCTTTTGAAATCAGCTTCTCCACGATATATCGACCTTGTCGACTCTCCAAGACTGCTTAACCATACTTTCTGCTACCTTGGTGAAATTGCCAGATGCGTATGAGAGGAGCCCTGTCCAAGCGATCTGCGCTCCGCAGTCACCGGTGTATTCCTTTGGCACAACGTAGAATGTAGCTCCGTGCCTTGCGCCCATTTGTCGCAGCATTTTTTGCAGTCTCGTGTTAGCTGCCACTCCCCCCGTCAGCAATACTTCATGTTTCTGGGTGAAGGCTAGTGCACGTTCTGTTACTTCGGTTATCATGGCGAACGCAGTTTCTTGAATCGAATATGCGATATCCTCTGCTTTTGCCCCTTGGCTTAGCAGCTTCTTGGCTGCCGTTAGTGTACCAGATAGTGAGACATCGTTTCCTTTCACTGAATAAGGAAGGTTGATGTAGCGGGAAGATTTCGCGGCTAAGCTCTCGATTTTTTGTCCTGATGGTGAGCTGTAACCAAGTTCTCTCCCGAATTGATCAACCAACTGTCCGATTGTCAGATCAAGCGTCTCTCCAAAAACTCTCCATCTCCCAGATTCGAGGGCCGTGATGGCCGTGTGTCCTCCAGAAACTAGGAGGGTTATTGGGTCCTTTGAGCCAGTTAGTAGGGTAGCGAGCTCAATGTGTCCGACAGCGTGATTTACGGCAACTAGGCTCTTCCTAGCGTAGCTTGATAGAGCCCTCGCGACTACAGCACCTACTCTGAGACACGCGCCCAATCCAGGTCCCATGGCAAACGCTATGCAGTCAATAGCCTCAATGGTAAGGTTCGCCTTCCGAAGTGCCTCCCTGACAATCTCTGGCGCCACTTTCGCATGATGAGTTGCCGCCTCTCGTGGGTGAATCCCCGACCCTGGAGCTGGTTTGTAAAGATCCTTGACATCGGACAGAATTTTTCCGTTTCTAGGGCCAGAGGCTACCGACGCACCGAAAGTGTGAGCTGTGCTCTCTAAACCCAAACATTTCAGGTCGTTCCTGGAGCTTCTCAATCGGAGCGTCTTGCTGGCAAAAGTATCCGATACTCAGCCTTAAGTCTTCAAAAGCTAATTTATTCGAGGGTGCACGCCACCTAGGCTCATTCCCATTTTGGAGTTACGTTTCACATCAGTGCACATCAAAGTACACATTCACGGAACTGAGGATGCGGAGAAAACCTTGGGGGTCGTCTCTAAGGTTCTAAAAATTCCGCTTGATCTCTTCTCCCACACAAAAACGGAGGGACACTTCGGAAATCCAATTCTAATCTATTCGGCAAACCTGGCTAAAGACTCGGCGGAGGCTTTTGTCGCAAACATGCTATCAGAACTCTACCCCCTTGACAAATCAACCCTGAGGGAAGAGATTTGGAAGCATATTGATGATCGCGGTGATCTGCACCTTAGACTAGGTAAGCAGAATATGTTCAGCGGCCGTATTACCCTAGGTGCTTTAGATGTTGTCTGGATAAAGATCAAGAGTCATTCGAGGGGCTCTAGAGAAGAGCTGGTTTCTGCCTACCGATCACTGTTCTAGAATGTGCGTGTTCAGACTAGCAAAGTCTAAATCGATGAACCTGCATTCGAGTTTGGGATGAGGTACTCGCTGTCCCAGTCTGAGCCTACTTAGCTCCGTAGGCGTTGAAGAGCTCGCGACGATACTGACCAATTTACTCCAAAATTGTGCTGGAAGCGATTATTACGGCCAAGCCGAAGGTTTAGAGTTTCTTCTCCTCTTCAACGTAGCCGTGTGAGCGACGGACGATGTTCTTGACTCGTTCTAATATTTCTGGGTCAGTTGATTTTCCCTCTATCCTTAAGTGCCTCCTACTCGTTATTTGATATTGGACATTCGCTACTAAATTCAGCCTCTTGATTGCCTGCTCCATGGCGAACTCGTTTCCGAACAGGCCTACGACGACAAAACCTCGACTTCTATGTGGAATAGTTATCCTAACCACGGCTGATCACCGCAGTCTTGTGAGATTGTTGCCAGAGGAGTTCGAGAAACTCTTGAAGGTGTGCAGCGATAATTGGGCTTTCAACCCAGCCGCAGACCGAGTAGTCTGGCAGCCCTATCAGGGCTTGCTGTCCGTCGATGAGGATGTCTATGGCGAGGACTGAGTCTCGAAATCTAACTTTGTATCCTTCGGGTACTTCGGGTGTAGAGATTGAATCCGTAACGAGGTTCACTAAAACGCGTTTTGCAAGCAACTTCTGAAACCAATTTTTGAAGCTTCTATCAGAGAGTAGGCTTGAGGGGGTTACTATGAAGACAAATTTTCGGGCCGAATCAAGCATCTCGTGTATCTTTGCGAGAACCTTCTCCCGGCCTCTAATGGTATAAATGACCTGGGGCAACGCTTCGCCCGCACTTCTGAATACTGCTTCCAGTTGTCGGAAAGTCTTGTCAATCCTGGTCTGGACTTCTTTCTTTATCGAAGCTGGTGGCCTAACAGTGTAGATTGCTGGTCTTGAGGCTGCGATTTCAACCCACCCTTTCGACGCTAAAGATTTTAGTGTGTCGTAGGCGCTAGGATATGGTATTTCTGCTGCAGCTGCCACTTCGCGAGGATTTCCAGTTCCCATAGTAGTTAGCGCCCAGAATGCCTTCGCTTCATACTCTGTGAGGCCAAGCTGCTTGAGCGACGAGAGAGGATCGTTGGTGATCATCTGCAGCAACGTCTTCAGCTAAGCTTAAATATTTTTAGTAGTGATCCGAACGAAAAGTGACGAGCGACGACGCATACCTTCGATGTAATCGTGGTGGGAGGGGGTCCTGCGGGCTGTCACACCGCAATTGCAGCGGCGAAATACTCTAACCAGAATCTGAATATTCTCCTGATGGACCGAAATTCGAGGTCTGAATTTGGAAAGAAGACAATCACTGGCTGGTCATGCGGCGATGCGGTAAGCAAGGGTAGCGTCGACTACATACGTGAAAACCTAGGCGTTTCTTATCAGTATCCTGAGTTGGAGCACTACGTGAAAGGAGTCGTAGCCTACTCCCCGGACCATCAGACTCCAGTCTTGTTCGAAGGCGATGGTTACGTGCTGAACAGGAAGCTTTGGCCTCAGAAGCAGCTTGAAGCGTGTGAGAAGTTCGGAGTTCAAGTGAAATTCCAGCTCGCCGCGCGAAATCTCGTCGTTGAAGATGGATCAGTTGCGGGTGTGGAAGCGATTAATCAGGCTGATCATTCAATCGTGCGGGAGACTGCGAGGGTTGTCATTGATGCATCAGGCTGTGCCTCCGTCCTTCGTGTCACGCTGCCAATCAGGAGTCACATCCAGAGGGAGATAGACAGAGATGACCTGGTGGCGATACGGAGATACATCCTTGAATTCGACCACGGGGGTGAGGATAGGACGTTCTTCGACCCCGATGTGTGTATCATTCATCTTGACCAATATCTAGCTCCCGGTGGATACGCTTGGACCTTCCCTAAGGGGAAGAATAAGGTCAATATCGGACTGGGGGTTCAGAAGAAGAGCCTTGACAGGCGGAATACACGCTTCGGGGAAGATGACAGTTTAAAGTCGCTCGTAGATACATATGTGCGAAGCAATACTGTAATAGAAAATGCGAGACTAGCTAAGGGAACTGAAGACCGGGGCAACGAGGACAACGCTTGGCAATGCAGTGTAAGGAGACCGAACGATTGTTTGGTGGCGAATGGCTATGCGATCGTTGGAGACGCCGCTTGGATGCCTCGTCCTATAGATGCTGGCGGTATTGGCCCCTCGCTTTACGCAAGTGTAATACTAGGCAGGGTCGTCGCTGAGGCCGTGGGGGCCGGCGATGTGAGTGAAAGGGGGTTGTGGAGGTATAATCTTGATTATATGAGGGGATACGGGAGCCAGATGGCGAGTTTTGAGGTTCTGAGGAGATTTTTACAAAACCTCTCTAACGACGAAATCAGCTACGGAATGAGACACTTCCTTTCCTATGAAGATGTCGAAAAGATAACGAAGAGAGAACACCCGCAGTTCAGCAAGATCAAACTGCTTAATCCCTTCATGCTACTGCGGATAGCTACACATTGGGGAGTGGCAAATGGTCTTAGGTACACTGTGAAGAAACATGAAGCTCTGCAAGAACTGTACAATCAGTACCCTGAGTCACCTTACGAGTTTCTTGGGTGGCACAAGCAGTTGACCAGAGAACTGAACGAAGCCTACGTAAGGTTTCCGTAGAGTTTTTGGTCAGCAACATCAAGTTTGATAACCGTTAGAACAGTGAACGTTTACTTCACTCTCGTTTTCGGTATTCCGGAGATCAGCAAACTCTTATTCGACGGCTTATAGCGGCACTCACAAGATGGCGGAAAGAGAAGCCGCCGGGGAGCTAACAAACTTACCTACTGAAACTCGAGTGTGGCCGATCCAGAATTACTTGGAGTATTTTCAGAAGTCGATTCGTGACATCGAAGCGTTCTGGAGCCAGATAGGCCATGAGCTGGTGTGGAACCGGCTTTGGGACCAAGTGCTAGAGTGGAAGCCACCCTTCGCGCGTTGGTTCGTTGGAGGGCTCGTCAACGCCTCCTACAACGCCGTTGATCGTCATATGAGCACCTGGCGTAAGAATAAAGCTGCGTATCTCTGGGAGGGCGAGGCAGGTGATCGGCGCACAGTAACTTACGGAGAGCTGTTCAGGGAGGTGAACAGGTTCGCCGCTGGACTACGAAAGCTAGGGGTCAAACAAGGTGATCGCATCGCACTGTATATGCCAATGATCCCCGAGTTACCCATCGCCATGTTAGCTTCAAGTCGGATCGGTGCGATATTCACAGTAGTCTTTTCGGGTTTCAGCGTGGGGGCCCTAGCAAGCAGAATCCAAGATTCTGAGGCTCGGGTCGTTGTTACGGCTGATCTTGGCTTCCGCCGAGGCAAGTCAATCAATCTAAAGGAGATTGTCGACGAAGCTGTGCAGACAACTCCCTCGGTGGAACATGTGGTAGTCTTCCGTCGAGCAGGAGGTGAAATTCCTATGAGGCAGGGTCGTGATATCTGGTGGCAGGATTTAGTCAAAGATGCGTCAAATTTTGTGGCGCCTGAGCCCTTAGAGGCAAATCATCCTCTATACATTCTGTACACCTCGGGTACCACTGGTCGGCCTAAAGGCGCCGTGCATAGTACTGGTGGCTACCTGACCTACGTGTATGCAACTCAGAAATGGGTCTTCGACGTTAAGGATGAAGATGTTTACTGGTGTACGGCAGATATTGGGTGGGTAACGGGCCACAGTTACATTGTTTTCGGCCCCCTAATGCATGGTGTAACCTCGGTAATGTACGAAGGGGTGTTGGATTATCCTGCGCCTGATCACTGGTGGCAGATAGTGGAGCGGTATGGTGTGACTGTTCTCTACACAACGCCTACTGCGATCCGTACGTTAATGAAATTCGGAGACGAATTGCCGAGGCAACATGATCTGAGCAGCTTTCGGCTTCTTGGAACAGTTGGAGAACCGATCAACCCAGCTGCATGGGAGTGGTACTATCGCGTCATAGGTCAGGAGCGCTGCCCTATAGTTGACACATGGTGGCAAACGGAAACCGGAGGTATACTCATCTCGCCAGCACCCAACTTAGGTTTACCTCTCTTGAAACCGGGATCTGCGACCTATCCTCTTCCAGGAATAGATGCCGATGTTCTAAATGAAGCTGGGGCTACAACAGCACCTGGTGAGAAGGGTTACCTAGTGATACGTAAGCCCTGGCCTGGGATGTTCATGACGCTTTACAAAGATCCTGACCGCTACCGCCAAGTCTACTGGGAGAAGTTTCCCGGATTGTACTATGCTGGCGACTACGCCGTCCGCGACCGAGACGGATACTTCTGGCTGCTGGGGCGAGCCGACGAGGTGTTAAAGGTGGCGGGGCACCGGCTTGGGACGATTGAAATCGAGGATGCTTTAGTTAGTCATCCGGCTGTGGCTGAAGCAGCGGTTGCAGGCCGACCTGACACGATCAAGGGCGAGGCTATAGTTGCGTTCGTTACGCTACGTCAAGGACACAATTCATCATCCGCACTTGTGGAAGCATTGAAGCAGCATGTGCGGAAGGAGATTGGGCCCATAGCCACGCCAGAAGAAATTCACTTCGTGTCGAGTCTGCCGAAAACGCGTAGCGGGAAAATTATGCGGCGCGTCGTAAAAGCGGTTGCTTCGAACCGAGATATTGGAGACATCACCACCCTCGAGGACGAAGCCTCCGTAGAGGAAGTGAAACAGGCTTTCTCGGAATTCAAAAGTGCCTGATAACCGTCTATCTGGTATTTCACAAATTCCCAAAGAACACGACTCAGCGAATTTTCTTTCGAGAAATCGATCGTAGCACAAAGGGATACAATCGGTAAAAGCCCTCAGCGCTAAGGCATTGCCACTATACATGACGAGAATCATTCATAAATGCAGCGACTGGCAGCACCGGTGCAGAGAATTTGGCCGTCAGGATGGCGGATATATCGGAAAAGAGGATCCAAAGAAGAGAGGCAATAGCGTCAGGAGAAATCAGGCTTAGGGCTGAAACTGCGAGGCTGGTTAAGCAGGGTAAAATCGAGAAGGGCGATCCTCTTCAGATCGCAAAAGTGGCCGGGATTAACGCCACAAAACTGACACCGAGCTTGATGCCGCTGTGTCATCCTATTCCTATAGAGAATGCGGACGTTCAGATTGAATGGAAGGGCTCAAACATAAGAGTGGAAGCTAGGGTCGTCGCTAACAGCAAGACTGGGGTTGAAATGGAGGCCCTAACCGCTGTATGTGCAGCCCTTCTTAACATCTGGGATGTGGTTAAGGCACATGAGAAGGATGAGAATGGTCAATATCCTTTTACCGTAATTTCTAACATTCGTGTATTGAAGAAGTTGAAAGGATGATTGAAGGCGCCTGAGAAGCATCGTCACGAAGCTCCGAAGAAACTGAAACTGAGCCTAATCATCGTCAGTTCCTCAAGATATTCAGAGATACGAAGCAAAGGAAAGGCCAGAGACGAGTCAGGGGACATTGCTCAAAGACTGATTCTCAGGAGAGGTCACGCTCTGGCGTCCAGAGCCCTAGTTGACGACGATTCCAAGATGATAAGACTCCATTTGTTGCGTTCGATCTATGAAACTGATTCAGATGCTGTGATCTTGATCGGAGGATCAGGCCTAGCTGAGCGAGACGTGACTATCGAATCGGTGAAACCATTGTTTGAGAAGGAGATTGAGGGGTTTGGAGAGACCCTGCGCATACTTAGTTACCGGAAAATAGGATCTGCAGCGATCCTAACTCGAGCCACCGCAGGCA
>JAHFOH010000214.1 GCA_023266955.1 Nitrososphaerota archaeon | reverse complement strand
CTTCCATAGCGTCGGCCAAGCCTGGACCCGAGGAAGCTACAATAACCCGGAAATGGACAGGCTCATCGACCTTCAGATACTGCAGTTTGATCCAGTTGAAAGAGGGAAGACCTTAGCACAGATCCTAGCGCTGTCAGCAGAAGACGTTCCTATGCTACCATTATGGCAAGAAGCTCAGTATGCGGTCGTAAAGCCTGAGGTTAGAGCTGATTCGGTCATCCTCGACGCGACAAACATATTCAGGATCTGGCTCATCTTCGCTGAAGTGCGCGCGTAAGCCTTATCAGAAATCTCCCCCCTCCATTTTTTTGTGACTCTACGGACGTACATCCTCACAAGGACTATTCTGACTCTACCGATGGTTCTAATTCTGTTCACACTAGTTTTCGTTGTTCTTAGAGTTCTTCCCGGCGACCCAGTAGCTGCGCTTGAGGGTAGGAACATCCCGGAGGCACTCCTAGCAGCGAGGAGACACCAACTAGGATTAGACAAACCATTATACATACAGTACGGGGAATATCTTCTCACCTTATTCCGGGGCGATTTCGGCAGATCCTTGGTTGGTAGCGCGCGGATAGCTGATCAACTTCTGCTGAAGCTGCCGGCTACACTCGAATTAGCAGTCGCTAGCATGATCGTGGCCGTGCTCGTGGGCATCTTAATGGGGGCAACCGCAGCATATAGGCGAAATTCCGTGATCGACCACGCATTCAAGCTCTACGGGATGGTAATCTTCTCGATACCAGTATTTTTTCTCGGCCTACTTTTCCAGCTTTTCTTTGGGCTGACTCTGGGCCTTTTTCCGATCGGTCTTAGACAGAGCCCCCTCGTGGATGTCCAAAGTATTACTGGTTTCCTCATAATCGACAGTATCATAACTGGTAACACCGGTGCAGCCCTCGACGCTTTACACCATTTGCTCCTTCCCTCACTCACACTGGGCCTATACCTTTCTGGAATATTTGTGAGGATTTCACGTGTTCATATGATAGAAACTCTCAGGCAGGATTATGTTGTCGCCGCTCGGGCAAGGGGGCTTACGGAGAGAATCGTTCTCTTCCGATATGGTCTAAGGAACGCGCTCATCCCAGTGATCACACTAATAGGTCTCCAATTCGCGGCCTTGCTCGCAGGCGCTGTCCTGACTGAGACCGCTTTCTCTTGGCCCGGAATAGGTAGCTTCTTGTTTCAGGGCATCTTGGGGAGAGATTACAACGCCATTCAAGGGGCTATCGTGATTTACGCTGGGCTAGTTGCGGTGACAAGCCTAGTGGTGGACGTAATTTACGCAGTGGTTGACCCTAGAATAAGATACTAAATGATTCGATATGAAATCAGACTCTAGATTAAGAAGACCCTTTGTGCTTAGAATGATACCACCGGTAAAGCTCCGGCGCCCAAAGGGTTTCGAGACATGGCTCACCATCGCTGGTGCCGCGGTGTTAGCGAGTGTGCTCGCAATCACGATTTTTGCTGACTACCTTACCCCCTACAGTCCAATTATCCCCTCCATAGAAATTGCGGGACAAAGAGTCCAACTTCCGATCCTAAAGTCACCGGGAACTTCGATTGAAGTCGACACACCTGCTGGTAAAACTTCGCTGTCATTTCCTTGGGGAACTGATCAGGTGGGCAGGGATGTTTTCACTAGAGCAATTCATGGCTCTCGCTTTGTCATGTTAGTGGCTTTATTCTCCACGCTTCTTTCGAGCATACTTGGAGTCCCGTTCGGTCTGCTTTCAGGCTTCTTCGGTGGAAAGCTTGACAGGGTTATCTCGCTGGTGATGGACGCGATCTATTCTTTTCCGGGCCTAGTTCTAGCCATCGCGATAGCAGCACTACTTGGACCAGGGGTTGTGAATTTGTCCATAGCGATAGCGGTGGTCTACATCCCATCGTATTTTAGAGTCGTCAGAGGACAAGTCCTGTCCGTAAAGGAACTTCCCTATGTCGAAGCCGCCAGAGCATTAGGAGCTGGCTGGTGGGATATCATAAGAAGGTACGTCTTTCCAAACGTGATTCCTTCAATCGCAGTTGTAGTCTCCCTGAATTTCGCTGACGCGATCATCACGGAGGCAGGCCTCACGTTCTTAGGACTCGGTATCCCGCCTCCAACTGCAGATTGGGGCTTCGATTTGAATAAAGGTCAATCCTTCTTCTTGAGCGGGTCCTGGTGGATAGGCGCATTTCCAGGACTAATGATCGTGATAACCGTGCTTGGCTTTAGTCTACTCGGGGAAGGTCTCAACGAGCTCCTAAATCCGAAGCTTCGAGAACAGGTATAGCGAAGATGCTTTTGCAGATTCAGAATCTTAATGTGAGCTACTACACGAGGCGAGGAGAGATTAGAGCAGTAAAAAACTTCAGCATCGATGTCGAAAAGAGCTCCACACTCGGCATCGTCGGAGAATCAGGAAGTGGAAAGTCGACACTGGGCTTGGCGATTATAGGGCTCGTACCCCCACCTGGAAGGGTGGTAAGTGGTAAGATCCTGTTCAACGGTGAAGACCTCCTCTCTTTCAATAAGGAAGGCCTCAGGAGAACGAGAGGGAGAAGAATCTCGATGATATTCCAGGATCCAATGACCTCGCTGAACCCAGTGATGAACATTGAGGATCATTTCCTGGAGATGCAAAAGGTTCACGAACCTGAAATCCCAAGAGAGAAGGCTAAGGCTAGAGTCAGAAAGCTTCTGGAGGAGCTCGGGATATCGGACGAACGTTCGAAGGACTACCCTCACCAGTTCAGTGGCGGAATGCGGCAGAGGGTAATGATA
>JAHFOH010000213.1 GCA_023266955.1 Nitrososphaerota archaeon | reverse complement strand
AGGGCGAGGATATCTTGGTCTCGGTGGAAAATGCCGAAGGCAAGAGGATTGTTTCTCAAAATGTTATGATTACAGAAAGAAGTTTCTTCTACGCCCGTTTAAAACTTGACAACGGCGTCCCTTTAGGAACTTATACCTTAACAGCAATTCACGATGAGCTAACGGCTAACTGCGTAGTGCAGCTCACATGATATCTGGGGACTGAGTCAGCAATGCCTCATGCCACTAGCGCATATATATTTGAAACACGTTCCGTATCCGCAGTTGGCCAAGTCAGTCCTCCCATCATTCGAGAATCTCTCCTACTTCCAACGCATTCGGCACTTCAGCCGGAACGCCAAACTCTACATGACCCATATCTTCGGTATGGACGTCATTTACGGCACTTGGGAGGTTATCTTCAACCTTTACCTGCTCGCTATTGGGTTTGATGCCGCCTTCGTCGGGCTCCGCCTGATCATCGCGGGCGCAGTCGGTGCCGTAGCCGCTTTCCCTGGGGGCCTTGTTTCAGATCGCATCGGCCGTAAAGCGAGCTTCATCCTAGGCGATGGTGGCAGCGCATCCATAGCACTCATCGAAATAACGTCCACTAACCCGCTTGTATTGCTGGCAACACCAGCCGTCAAGAGCATCTTCGGTACACTGCATCACGTGACGGAATCTCCGTTCATGGCCGAGAATAGCGAGGCGCCTGAACGTGTGCATCTTTTCAGTGTTGCATCTGGATTCCGAACGATTGCTGCAATGTTTGGGGCAGCTCTGATTGTTGCCTTCCCCATTATAGGCGCCAGTCCGAGCGAAAAGATCTTGTTCTACAGAACTGCTGTCTCTATCGGCATTGTTGGCTGGTTCCTCTCCCTGATTCCAGCATTACTCCTGCGCAGCAAGGGGCGGGAGCGGCGGGGCGGTAAGGGCACGTTCACCCTGACTCTTCGGAACATCAAGCATCCGCAGATCATACGGAACCTAGTAGGGGCGAATGCTCTTCTTGCGCTTGGCGCTGGCTTCACTCTTCCCTTCTTGCAAATCTACTTCAAACAGGGTCTGCATGCCCACGAAGTCTACATTGGGGGCACCTACGCCGCGGGCTCAGCCTTCCTTGCCGTCGGATCATTTCTCGCTCCGCTTCTGGTAGCCCGGCTCGGCAAAGTCTCGACGATCTTCACTGCTCGAATGTTCTCGGTACCTTTCATTCTAATGCTCGCTTTTGCAGGGCGAGTAGGCGAGACGCATGGCGTAACATTGCTCCTAGCCACCATAGCGTTTACGGCTCGGAATGCTTTGATGAACATGTCCGGTCCTGTTCACGAAGCCTTCAGTATGGAGCTACTCGATCCGTCCGAACGCGGCTCTTACGTAGGCTTGGACACTTCCATAGGTAGCATCCTCAACGGCGTCGCAAGCTTAGTAGGCGGCTTCCTGATGGCGCAGGGAGACTTCCTTACTCCCTTCTTGATCATGGCCGTCTTCTATTTCACTTCGAACCTTCTGTTTCTGCGGCTGTTTCGTCCACTAGACC
The DNA here is from genome assembly GCA_023266955.1 of Nitrososphaerota archaeon. GTDB lineage: Archaea > Thermoproteota > Nitrososphaeria > Nitrososphaerales > JAHFOH01 > JAHFOH01. The sequence goes on along the minus strand of JAHFOH010000213.1, from coordinate 1,264 downwards.
GTCGAATCTCCGCAGTCACACAGGTTCCTGCAGGCGGGCAACCTTAACAGCGGGTTAGAATCGCCGTTTGTTAAAGGGAGGCAAAGAAAAGGGGGAGTCTTCCGTCTACCGGCTGGAAGTCGAACGGGGAAAATTCGCCAACTTCATGCAACAGGCTTGGTGGTTGCTTCAAGATGGTATGATTCGAATGTCCATCTGGTTCATCAAGGCAGTGAGAGCCTTAGGGGAGTGGGTGCGACTAGTATATCCGTAGATCGAGGAAAGTAGGAGACTCAGTGGAACTTGGTTGTCGAAAATTCTGGGATTATGGTACTGGTGTCTTGAACCCCTTTGATACCTTCCACCTTCTCCATTATGAAGTTGAGAATTTTCCTCTGGCTCCCGCCAATCATTTCGCGCCTCATCTCTATGACAGCTAAGACATCCCATTTGCCAGTGATAATATGGGTCTCCTTCACTTCATCGAAGGTGAGAAGCTTTTCGGCAATTTCCTTTTCTTTCCTAGGAGCAGACTTTACGAAAACAAATGCCCTTGCGTTTTCCCTCATGATTAGAGCGTCGACCAAGGTAGAGTTACAGCCGCCTTTTGCTTGGCGTAGATAAGGCTTGCTGAAAGGAGAGCGCTTGGAAGTGAAATTTGAGTACCAGGACATCAATGAAAACCACAAAAATTCATCCTAGAGGTAACTGGAGAGAAACGCGAGACGTCATAACTGTCGGGTATGAGAGTTGGGAATAGTAGCCTACAGCTACGAAACTGGCAAAAATCTCATCGCTAAACTAAGACCTGCAGTATATGCACTCTATAGGAACTTTGGGACAGCGTTGGTAATTCTGTAGATCGTAATCGCTGTTACAGGTTAGCTCCTGAAGAGCGAAGAGAGGAAAAGCAAAGTTAGCTGATTTGACGTGCTCTCGTAATGCTGCATAGCCTTTGGTAGAGGATCCTACAGATCATACGTTCTGTGTGTCTACTGATGCGTACACCAGTTGCGGTCTGATAACTTGCAGAGCGCGACTGAGGAGTTCGAATTATCTCGAAGTCCTAGAATTCGAACTTCGTCTAACCAGTCCCTTAAATCAACGCGACTAGATAATGTCGGACGACGAAGAAAAAATGAACGAACAGAAACACAAGCTGCTATCACTGCTCACGCTAACGATACTGCTTCTTGGCGCGATCCTTCCAGTGACGATTGGTTTAGCTTTCGCCGACGATGAAGGGACACCAACAACCAACAACAAGCAAGGAGAAGAAAATAAC
>JAHFOH010000212.1 GCA_023266955.1 Nitrososphaerota archaeon | reverse complement strand
GACTATCCAGGGCTAGCTAAAACACTCATGGCGAAGACCCTTGCCGCGACATTCGGATGCACGTTTCGGAGGATTCAATTTACTCCTGACCTTATGCCCGCAGACATCACCGGAACATACGTCTTCGACCAAAAGGAAAACAGCTTCAAACTTCGCAGGGGACCCATATTCACAAACATACTACTTGCCGACGAAATCAATCGAAGTCCCCCTAAAACCCAGTCTGCACTCCTAGAATCGATGCAGGAGAGGCAAGTCACCATAGAGGGTGAGACACATAAGCTCGAAAAGCCCTTCATCGTAATGGGCACGCAGAATCCTATAGAGTATGAAGGCACCTATCCTCTCCCCGAGGCGCAGATAGACAGGTTCATGGTCCGACTTAGCGTGGGATACCCGAAGAAAGATGAGGAGAAAGAGGTGCTCGAGCGCAGGCGAAAAAGGGGAAAGGAGGAGGCTGAAGTTTCCAATATGGCAAACCCACAAACCGTTGTTGAAATGCAGTCGTCCCTAGAACAGATCCACATCGATTCGAGTCTCGATGACTATATCGTGGACATCGTGAGGCGAACAAGGGAAAATCCTCTAGTGGAGTTAGGCGCCAGCCCAAGAGGATCACTGGCACTCATGCACCTGGCCAGGGCGAGGGCGGCTTTGCAGGGAAGAGACTATACTGTTCCTGATGACGTGCGAGAGGTTGCGGTGGCAGCTCTTTCTCACAGGTTAATCCTCAAAACTGGTTCTTGGCTTTCAGGAGAAAAGGCGGAGGACATCATCCGGAACATTCTAGTTGAAACCCCAGCCCCACGGGCCTACTGAATTTCTGACACGAAAGGCACTCTGGCTATCGTCAGCAGGCCTTTCGTCACTTTGGCTGGGACTGTTCTTTGAGAGTCCTCAGCTGATCATTTTGTCCATAGTCATTGTACTTTATTTGTCTCTCAGTCGGATGGTGACATCATCGGATCTTAATGCGGCCGATATTAGCATCTCAGTTGATCGAACGAGCCTTTACGAAGGCGGAGAAACCAAGTTTGTCAGCAAAATCTTCAACGATGATGCTAAGACATTCCTCATTGAGGTACTGGACCAGATACCTCATGAGATCAGGATCAGCGAAGGCGGAAACCACTATCTCGTGGCTCTCCAGCCACGGGCCGTCAAATCCGTCCATTACAAACTTAGATGCGAGCAGAAAGGGCATCTGGTACTAAAGCCCAGCAGGATTAGATTACTTGACCCATTTGGGCTGAAACATAAAGAGCTAGAGCGTGGAAATTCCGTCTTCCTCAAAGTTCTTCCAATTACGGAAGAGATCAAAGGTTTCAGATTAACTCCAAAGTCTGTACACCTTACCCTCGGAGCGGCTAAATCCAAAAGACCAGGCGTAGGCACCGAGTTCTTTAGTCTAAGAGAATATCTTCCTGGAGACGAATTTCGCAGGATCAACTGGAAGGCTTCAGCAAGGTCACGCAGATTGATGGCTAATGAGTATGAATGGGAGCAGGTAGTCGATGTGTACCTTTTACTGGATGCAACCACAAGTTCGCCCGGAATCTTCGGCGCCTCCGTTCGAGCTGCAGCATCGCTAGCTAATAATCTCGTCAAGGGAAGAAACCGAGTAGGTCTCATCATCTATAGCGATACGATAGGCTACGTCCAAGCTGAAGCCGGGGGCCGTCAACTCCTTAAAATATTGGACAAACTGATAGACGCTAGGGCGGGTGAGCCCTTCGTTTTCGAGGCCCAGATATCGGCCACAACCCGTCTGATATTGCCTTACTCATATGCGATTCTGATTTCTCCATTGGTGAATCAAAAGATTCTGGTTCTCCTCGAGAAGCTTAAGGAATTCAACCTCACCGCAACCGTCGTTTCTCCATCACCACTATCTGAACCCGCATCAATCGCATTCGACGAACCTGTAAGGGAACTTGCCCATGAAATCCTTGTCCTGGGAAGGCAGAGTCTAGTTGCCAACCTTAGGGAAAAGGGCATCGATGTAGTAGATTGGGATCCTTCTACATCTCTCCGCCAAGTAATGGGGGTGCTTATCAAACGTCCAATCAGAAGCTGAGTCAGCTACATCTGAGGGTTGCCCTACTTAGATTACTCTCTTACATGTTGGTGAGCCTACTGTCTATCTCCCTCTTTGCATATCAGCCTTTAACGCAGGAATCGCTATCTCTGGTTATCGTCTCGGTAGCGATTGGGGTCATTGGGGTTACATTTTACAGCTCAAAGCTCTTGAGCTTGTTCGGTCTCATTATAGTAGGTGGATACGTGTCATCAAGAACTGACCTTCTCATTACTGCTCTCAGCTTCTCGCTCTTGTTGCTTCTCATCGACCTGACTTCAGTATCACAATTGTACATTAGAGTTCTCTCCAGAATTCTTCCAGGTACCGAGGAGAATATCTCCGACGAACTCCAGAACGTCCTAGGCCAGATTATGAAACGGTTCGGACTCGTCTTCTCCGGTGTTGCTCTGATCTCTGGGTCCATATCCCCTGTCTCGTCTTTGCTTACAGGACTTATCGGTGGACCCTTTGCTCTTTCAATCTACGCGACCCTAGCAATGACATCGGTAATCATACTACTACTGGCTGCTCAGAAGTCCTAGGTTGTGAAGCTAACCTTCGCCTCCATAGCATAATAACAATTACAATAGCAAGTAGCACTCCTGCGACTGTGATTGGAATCAAGAGGTCACTGAAGTCCGGTGAGACTCTCTGGCCACCTATTCTGCCGAATCGCACAGCGCGTGACTCGGAAGCAACCTCAGTC
>JAHFOH010000211.1 GCA_023266955.1 Nitrososphaerota archaeon | reverse complement strand
GCAAACCTCTAATCGCTTCACCCACCACTTCCTCTGAATGACCAGCTGCATAGCTCTCAGCTGTATCTATGTGAATCATCTCCAAATCTATCCCCCGCCTTAGAGCCTCAGCCTGAAGACGATCGGCAGAAGTGTTTCTAGTACCGAAGCCTCCGATGCCCCAAGTGCCCATACCGATAGCCGCTATTCGTACATCGGTCTTGCCAAGGAGCTTGAACTCCATTCTTAGGAAACAAGGTCGGAAAGCTACTTTAAAGAATTCGTCGTCAGATCCATTTTCTTCTTAGCAAATGCTCATTAATAGTGCCTAATCTCACAATCTTTTTGGCATATCTTGAAATGGTTGAAAACTCCAAAGACTGGAACCAAGTCTTTGGTGGTTCTAGCCGTTCTACTAATCATTGGATATGTCTATGTCGTACCAATTCTGCAGGATTTTGTTAGGAGTTGGGTTCGGACTCTTCTCAGAGGTTAGTGATGCGCGAATTGTTGATTCATCCTGCAAAGAATAAAGCAAAGCTAGAGAATAGGGCTGGCGCATATGACTGAAACGACAGGTTATCGGGCAGTAAAAAGAAAAGAGACTGGAGAAATACAGTTTGAGTCCCTATCGCAGCCTCTGAGAGAAGGAGACAAAGTTCTAGCCACAGGCCCGTCCATAGCTGACCTTCTCAAGACTCTGCATGCTCAGGAAGAGGTTGGTAAGCATCTTGAAACAGAGGTTAAGGGGATGGGTGGAATACCACTCTTCAGACCCCCAGCTCCTAGGACGGAACTTACTGTACTCGTCGACAGATTTGTGGAAGCCTCTAAGAAGCCTGACATAAGGACGATGAAATTCATCCTCGCAGAACTAATAGAGTATCTCTTCCACAACAGGGATAACATTACACCCATGGAGATTCATGCTTCAACTGACAAACTAATGGAATAAGCAATAATTTTCTGCTGTAGCTTCTGAAAAAGCGAACAACAGGGATTAAGACAAGCTCCCTAACTGGCTCATCACATTCCTCGATTCCTCACACCTCGTATCAGTATCGTTAATGCTATGCGTGGAAATCCGTAAGTGAGGCGTGCTATCAGGATAAGAATACTGGCGATGCTCTTGAATGGCATCGTTAATCCTAGTCCATGAATTTCATATCTCCAATTCTTTCTGGACGAAAGGAAACCTTTCAAATCTCTAAAATTGTACCTGAGAATATGTTCAGAATCCATCCAGTAGTACGGCCCATGCGGATTTGGCATAGTGGCTATGATTTCGCTCTCTGTAACTCTCTCCATCTCATTAAACACCGATAGGGTTGCAGTATGCTCAATGACTTCACACGCCCAAGTAGTGTTGAAAGCTCCTTCAGTAAAGGGTAATGTTGATGCATCGGCCTGAATTATGTCGTATCCCAGGCGGTGAGCTTTTAGGCAGCGTTCCCTACTTTTATCTACCCCGACCAGGAGTTCAGTCTTTTTTCTCAAGTAGGTAATGTAGGTGCCTTCTCCGCAACCAAGATCTAGAATGGATCTTGCATAGGATAGTGAGGCAATAATCCCCACCCGCTCAGGAGTTGGCAAGTATTTCCTATGCAACGAATAATATGAAATTGAACAGTTAGAAAAAAACACTTGTATAACCATGTTTTTGATTTCTGGCGCAAAGCATCATGGTTGATTTGGCGACACCGATAATCGCTCAACTAGGCGTTGGAGGCATAGGTGGATTTCTCGTCGGTTACACAGTAAAGAAAGTGGCTAAGATTCTCGCCGTCCTTCTGGGCTTGGCTGTGCTAGGAGCTTTGTATCTAACCTATATTGGAGTAATCAATGTCAATTATGATAAACTGGCTTCAGCCGTTTCAGGTATTCTTCCTCAGCTTGGCAAGGCTGGTGATCTGCTTGTGAATTTGACTGCCAGTCTTCCCTTTGCTGGTGCATTCATTGTGGGACTTGTCCTTGGTCTAAAGAAGGGTTAGAAAGTGAGTCTGTTAACCTAATTATTGGGAGAAGGTGGTTTTTTGATTGAAGATTGAGAGTATTTTGCGAAGCCTTCTCGACGCGATCATAAGCCTAGTATCGGTCAAAGAGCGAGGCGCTACGAACCGTTCACGGGCAGGTATTGCGACGTGGGCACTTGCGACGATAATCGTTGCGGTACTAGCAATTGTCTTTCTTATCGCACTTCAAGTTCTCGTTTTTACACCGTCGTCTCCTACTTAATGCGGACGTCGACCCAAGTCTTCGTTGACTCAAATCTTCTAGCAGCACAGGTGAGGTGTCCGTTTGAAGATCGAAAGGGATCCTTCTGGCAAAAGACCTTTGCGCTACGATACGAAATTCTGGAGCCACTTCGGGCATGGAGATGGATGGAGCTATGGAAGATGCAACAGATGCGTTGAACACGTCTACACAACGCATACTGCTAGCGAAGATACTGTGAATTGCTGGAAGATCCTTATCTTTGAAGACGCCGTTACCGACTTTGAGGGGGTCAAACGCTATCTGATGGAGAGAGCGGAAGAGGATAAAGAAATCCTCGGGAAGTGGGGCCGTGGCCAGAACTCTCTAGCAGTAATCTACACGAAGTCAGAGTTGGATAGAGATAGAGTAAAAGCGAGTATTTACCGGGACTTGAAGCAGAGAGGTTTGCTGAAGAGCGGCTACTTTCCGTACCGAAGAGGGTGCAAATCTTTTGAAAAAATCCTGGGGCCTTGGCGTGACTGGGAGGCTCCTAAACAGAAGCCCGAGGCTATTGAAACCTCACCTCAGTTGGTCGAGTATGAAGAAGATTAGTGCAAAATGCGTTGCT
>JAHFOH010000210.1 GCA_023266955.1 Nitrososphaerota archaeon | reverse complement strand
CGTCGAAGGTCTCCATATGATCGACCAGTGACCAAGCTGTCGAAAGAAATGCCGCGAAACTTGCCTTAGGTCGCTATGACTTGCCCGTCACTCGAGCTTTTATTGCGAGGATCTTTTCTCTACTGATTGTCATCTTTGATTTCTCGGGGAGAATGCCTTCAGGTCTTACCACTAGCATGGCTATGAGCACAATCCCCAGAGCCAGCCTATCTACCCAGACCACGCTGAAAGGCAAGTATGGCTCTAGAGCGAACTTGTAGAAGTCGATCAGTTTTCTCGAAGTCACGAAGATAGCTGTCCCAGCTAGCACTCCACGATTGTTAGCGGCTCCTCCGACAATCAGCATTACCCAAGGCCAGAAAGTCCACGTTACTCTGTCATAGTTTGTGGCTATTACTCCCCCAGAGTAGAAAGCCCAAAGCGCTCCACCTGCGGCCGCTAAGGCCGAAGCTACAATCAATATCTCCTGCCTTACCTTGACCACATCCTTTCCTAAAGTTTCAGCAGCAAGCTCGCTATCCCTAACAGCCCTCATAACCCTACCCAGTGGTGAGGCCGATACTTTTTGCATATACAAGAAAGCAAGAACCGCCATGACAGAGAGGGCGACGGTTGCGAGAAGAAACCTCCTTCCACCGCCAAGCCAAAGATAGGGATCTGGTAGGGAAACTCCAAGAGTACCTCCTACGATGTCAGGGTAATTGTAACCCACAATAAAGGCAAGTTCACCCATAGCAAGCAAGGTCATCGCCAGGTAATCTTCCCTCAGGCGAATAGCCGGGTAAGATGACAGATACCCGAGAACAGCACCGACAGCGCCCGCCACTACTACTGTCAAAAGAAGAGACGAGATAGAAAGGAAGGGATCGCTCCGAAGAAGCCTATTCAGACACGTGATTATTACGACATTATCCTCAACAAAATTCATACCCTGCAGGACCTGCGGCTTCCGGAAAACGAACTCCTTTACGCAGTTTGCTAGAATTTGATTGTTCGCGTAGTTTTCAATGCCCTGGGTCAGACCAAAGCCCTGAGCAAATATCCTTCCCGGAAGAAAACCCGCCACGAAGGCTCCACTCGAAAATGCGAGGACCTTGCCGAAGTTTGGGATGCCGGTGTAGCCAAACTCCAAGTTCAGGCTGGCTGTGAGAGTTAGGTAGGCTGCAAAGAAAGCTGCCAGGTCTAACGCGAAAAGAGAAACAAGGCCCCAGTCCACCAATTGCTAACTACCCTCTTTCCTCCGAATTCTCGCTAGCACATGCGACCAATTTATCCCCGTGAGACCTTTCGGAGCCAAGAAGAGCATAATGACCATGGCCAAGAGAGGAATTATCGGCCTATATGATAGAACCCATGTTCCGAAATTCGATGAAACCCAATCCGTGCCCAAAATTTCCGCCAGGCCAACAAGCATACCACCCAATATGCCGCCGTAGATGTTTTGCAAACCTCCAACCACACTTGCCGCAAAGATGCTGATCAGAATTCTTGAACCGCCGCCTGGGTCCGATTGGAACCATAGGCCGAACATTCCGCCGGCCAATCCACCTAGTCCGCCGGCTAAGAACCAGGACACAAAATATACCTGCCTTACGTTTATTCCCAATACACCAGCTAGCGCTTGGTCCTCAATTGCGGCTCTCATCGCGATGCCGAATCTAGTCTTTGTTAGAAATAGATATAGGAAAACCACTAACCCGATGGCAATGGCCGGAGACATTACGAAAACTCCGGGTTGACCGAAAATTACGGTATCATATCTTCGCAGAATGAAATCGCGGCTTGCTATCTTGAACGTCGAAGTTAGGTAGTCCGCATACATGTTAAGCGCCGCTATCAAGACAAGTTCGTAGGCAATCGTTGCAATCATCAGACTAACCAATCCAGCACCCCTAACTATGAGAGGTCTAATCGCCGCGTAGAATAGTAGCAGGCTGGCGACACCCCCCAGTAGAAAGGCCAAGGGCAGGAAAATGTAGGGATCGGATCTTAGAATCTCACCGGAGGTTAGAGTGACGTAAATGCCTATGCTCGCGATGCTCCCGTGAGAAAAATTCGGAACCTTCGTCACCAAATAGGTTAGAGTCAGCCCTATGCTCAATAGGGAAAGTAAGCTCGCGAAGACAACAGCGTCTCTGAAAATTGGTTCGAGGGCCACGCAAACAAATATCGGCCTAGATATAAGTAATTTATCCCGCAAGCTTTAACTACAGACTAAGACTCTTCACACCCTTGTTGGTGACTTAGAAAATGAGCAAGAAAGCAGCAAGTACGACTCTCGCAGCCATAGGAATAATAGCACTAATCATAGGTGTCGCGATAGGCGTTGCCCTCGCTCCTTCGCTTGGCATGCAAAAGACAGTTGAAGTTCAAGTTCCGGTGTCCCCATTGCAAGGCGAATTACTCCTAGGTGCTCTACTACCGCTGACAGGCGACTTGGCATCATACGGCGAAAACAGCCAACAGGCGGTACTGTTAGCTGAAAGCGAAGTTAACGCATTCCTAAAGACGGCTGGGCAAACCTTCACAATCAAGGTGCTCGTTGAGGACACTCAGACAAAGCCTGACGTTGCACTGCAAAAACTCCAATCCCTCGCGGCAAGAGGCGCGAAATTGTTCGTAGGTCCTCAAACAAGTGCCGAGGTAAGGCAGATCAAGAGCTACGCAGACGCAAACAAGCTTCTACTTATCAGTCAATCATCTACTGCGCCAGACCTCGCCATCGCGGGAGACTTCATCTATAGATTCTGCCCCGACGACACAATACAAGGTCCGATAGGCCCAAGACTTTTCAATGCTGTAGG
>JAHFOH010000004.1 GCA_023266955.1 Nitrososphaerota archaeon | reverse complement strand
TGGTGGTCGTCATAGAGAGATAGCACCGTGAGATTATCTCTGAACTCTCTGGCAGTAGGTACTATCTTTGCAATATCGCCAAGCTTCAGGGCTTCGTTGACTCTTTCCTTGAGTTTTGAGTCAGCGGGAGTTCGCTCGAAATCATGCCACGAAATGATCAGTGCAGTGCGATTCTTAGAAAGGTCTCCTAGTCTTCTAGGATACTTCCTTGCAAGGCTGAGCTCAACATCCAAGAAGGCAGACCCAAGACGTGAAAGTTTCTGCAAAACCTCCAACCTTTCCTCTTCAGTTCCATCAAAACCCCCTCCCTCTTGGGTCGGTCTACACGTTAGGATCAAACGTCTGCGATGTTTGGTTACAATTCTAGCCAGCTCTTCGAATCGGATCTGAGCAAGCAAGTCAATTCTAGCTTCCACCAGATCCGATCCTAGTCTCGTCGCCCGTTCTATTCGACTTGCAAGATCTTTTGTATTCCTAGCGTACACAGAAGTGCAGACGGCTCCGGTGTGACGCAAGCTCTTACTTCTCCAGTATGAACTCGTCTACTGTCTGGCCAAAGTGTCTGCCCTGAGTTTGTCCTACGTGAACCAATATCTTGTCTTGAGGCTTTAGCTCCGTAACGGCTATGACCCCTCCATCAACTCCTACAAACCTTATTGTCTCAGCGTTTTGAACTAGTACTGTTCCAACTTCTCCGTCAACTTCAGCTTTCACTAGGCGCAAAGGCCTGCGTTCAATCTTGATGCGTCCAATTGTTGCAATACTTCCTCTTCCTTCGTGATTGACTATCAGGACCCGTTCTCCACTTTGAAGTTCAGAAAGATACTTTGTCTTACCATCAGGCATCAGGGTGTAGCTATGAACCGCACCAGCGTTGACTCGAAATGGCCTAGGAGAAGTGAAGCTGGATCCAACTGATTCATTATGGATGAGAAAGAAGAAGTTGGATCTGCTCCCAACAAGAGTTCCCTCTCCGAGTTTCAAGATGGATGCGGTGTCTATACATGCCCTATCACCGATGCCTACATCTCTGACTTCGGTCACTATAGCAGGCTTAAGATCAAAATGTCTCAACGAAGATAACGCTTCAACTGCTCTGCTGAGTTCTTGAACGTTCTTTGGCGAAAGCACTACTCCATCTACGCCTACTTCGAGGATCCCAAACACAGTCTCGATTTCATCGGGACTCTCAATCTTCGCTAAGATACGAGTGTTGTGCTTGTGCAATTTCGCAATCAGGTTCTCGAGAGGGATGATTTTCCAACTACCGGTTTCAACGATAATTGCGTCAGCACCAAGCCTTGACGCCTCTACGGCCTCCTGCACATCTTTAGGCGAAGCTAACTTCAGCTGGAGCGCAAAAGGCTTCTGTGAAGACCTGTTTAGTCGGGCCTCATCTAAAGAGCCGAGAAGAAGTACGTCACCCTTGCTCGAAGTTGAGTAGACCTTTGCGATACTCCTCACGTCAGGTGGTAGAGACTCTGGATTACCCAGAAACGACCTGATGCCTACTTTGACAGCTTGCTCGCTAAACTTGCTTGCAAGGTTCTGATTTAGGTCTACTACTATCTCTTTCGAGTGTTCAGCCACCTTTGAAGACCTCTAGCGCATCTTCGACAGAGCGGTTTTCAAGAACGACTAAGGATAGAGCGCGAACCATCTTCACCGGATCTTCATGCTGGAAGACGTTTCTTCCGAACGTTACTCCGTAGGCTCCAGCCTTCATTGCTCCTGAAGCCGTTTGGAGGACTTCGTGATCACTATCCGACTTGGGTCCTCCCGCTATGACTACTGGTGCAGGACATCCTCTTACGACCTTTCTGAAAGAATCCGTGTCTCCAGTGTATGGGGTTTTCACGATGTCCGCTCCGAGTTCTGCTCCGATTCTTGCCACGTGAGCTAAAGTGTCCGGATCGTTAGGATCCTTGATACCTTCTCCCCGGGGATACATCATTGCAATGAATGGGATCTGCCATTTGTCGCACTCATCGGCGACGGTTCCTAATTTGACGAGCATTTCCGGTTCCTCCTTGCTGCCCACATTGACGTGAACGGATACCGCATCTGCACCTAGCCTAATGGCTTCTTCAACGCTGGCAACCCAAACCTTGCGATTTGGAGCGGGGCCGAGCGATGTGCTGGCTGATAAATGCATGATAACTCCCACTCTAGTCGGCTTGGCGAGTGTCCTAATGATCCCTTTGTGAACCAGTATGGCTGTTGCGCCTCCCTGTTCAACCTTCTCTATCGTTTCTGATATCGTGTCCAACCCTTTTACCGGTCCGATACTTACCCCATGATCAAACGGTACACATAGCATTCTACCGTTCGATGTGATCCTCGAAAGTCTGACTTGCTTTCCGAACACCATGGTCTAACTAAACTCCTGCAAGCCTAACTTCCTGCATGATTGCTCACCATCAATGCGGATTTTATCAAGGAGAGAGCTCTATCGGCGTCTTCTTCTGAAACGAAGACCCTGATCGATGAACCAATGGTTTCCAGACCGTAGATGTTGATCCCTTTTCGTGCTAGGGGCTGGGTAACTCTTTGGACCATACCTGGGCTTGTCTCAAGAGCCTTTCCCTTCACAATTATTATCGAGAGATTTTCAAACGAAGTGAGCGCCTTCCCAATATGGTGCTTTAACATAACGTCATGAATTTTCACAAGAAGACTCTTCCCGCCTTCCACATAGACAATCATCGACTTTTCTTCGACAGTCAAGCCAGCAATTGCCCGCCCAGCTTTCTTGATCTCGTCGATGATGAAGGAGAGTTTTGTAGCGTCGATCACATCGTCCGCCAAAATAGTGAACATTGTTATGTCGCTTGCAGAACGTGTCAATGAGAGATCAGGAATGTCTCCGACGATTACGGTTCCTGTAAGTGGGGCGCTGGTTAGACTGGCTATTCTTACTTTGATTCCATTCTGCAAGTACTTTAGTGCTTTCTTATGAAGAAACTTAGCTCCACCAGCAGTCAGAATTTGGGCCTCTTCGAGATTCAACCTCTCAAGAGGAACCGGATTCGTGACCTTATCAGGATCGCTGGAGAAAACCCCTTCCGTATCCTTCACCAACACAACCTCTCTCGCTTGAAGACAGCTGCCTAGCAGCGTTGCTGTAGTATCACTCCCCCCGCGGCCCAGCGTCGTAATCTTGCCAGACTTAGTGAGCCCAAGGAACCCACAGACTATAGGCACGGCTCCAGACTGCAGGATCGGAACTATCCTCTCTCTGATCAATTTTGACGTCTCTTCGTAGAGGGGATTCGCATCCAGATGACCCTCGTCAGTAACAATTGGCCAGTACTCTGATCCGGGGTCAACTACGACAGGTTTCAGGCCGAATCTTGAGAGTGCAGCAGCGAAAAGCCTTGCACTCGTTTTCTCGCCCATGGCAAGGATATCGTCGAGGAGTTCCTTTGAAGCTCTAGGGTTAAGCCTTCGGGCCGTCCTGATAAGACCGTCAGTTGTGCCCTTAAGAGCAGAAACTACAACCACCACCTTCGATTCCTTTAGCATCTGTTCAATCATGCCCGCTGCGCGACGAATCTTCTGGTCATTCTCCAAAACCGACCCGCCAAACTTCACTACAACAGTTTCACTCATTAGAACTCCTCCGTCGCAATCTCACGTAGCTGAAGAGGCACAGCTTCGACTTGATTCGAGGAGAAATTGCGTAACAGCGCGCTTAGAATATTTGGTAAGATGCTAGCCGACGATAGAGGCGAGCTCGAAAAGGTAACCACTCTCGCTAATGTAAACGTAATCGCCTCGCATTATCGCCTCCACCTTGATAGCCACCCTCGCGTAATCCACTCATATAAAGTTTGACTAACGCGAAGAAGTTCTACGGATTTCATCAATTCATGATGCCCTTATATCGCTAGGTCGTGCCGGTTCCTTTTCAAAGTGCAGAAAGAAGGAAACGTCGTTGCATTTCAGGGCGAACATGGGGCGTATAGCGAGCAAGCTGTATTCTCCCATTTCGGGAACACGGTTATGACCGAAGCTCTTAGGACTCTCCATGAGGTCTTCGACGCTGTCGAAAAGGGAGCAGTCCCATACGCAGTTGTGCCAGTCGAGAATTCCTTAGAAGGGAGTGTAAATGAAACGTACGACCTTCTCTTGCGCTCGAGTCTCAAAGTTGGTGGTGAAATCGAACTAAAAATTATCCACTGCCTGATAGCCCATACTGGCACAAATATTGCTGACATTGAAGCAGTTTACTCGCATCCTCAGGCGTTGTCACAGTGTAGAAAGTTCCTAGAAGGAAAAGTGTGGGAGATAATTCCCGCCTATGATACGGCTGGCAGTGTGAAGATGCTTAAGGAGCGTAACATGAAGCAGGCCGCTGCGATAGCAGGCGAAATCTCAGCTGATGCGTACGGCATGCAGGTCCTTGCCAGAGGGATTCAAGACCAGCCCAATAACTACACGAGGTTCTTTGTTATTTCAAAAGATGAATCAGGCCCTACTGGCCGTGACAAGACGTCAATAGTATTCTCGGTGGCGCATAAGCCTGGCACGCTTTATCAAGCAATGGAACCATTTGCGAAGAGGGGCATCAATCTAACTAGGATTGAATCGAGGCCAACTAGGCAGAAGCCTTGGGAGTACCATTTCTTCTTAGACTTTGAGGGGCACATCTCTGACGTGAAATGTAAGGAAGCGTTAGCCGATCTTGAACGTATAGCTGCCTTCACCAAGGCACTGGGATCTTATCCAAAGGCTAAAGAATCGTAGCGCGTGAGCTTTCTAGAGCATGACTGTCACAACTTAGAGTATTCAAAAACAGCACGTGAAGAGGCTTGGTGCGGCCGCATTGAGACTGGTGATGGTAGGCTTCGGTGCAGTGGGGCAGAGTGTAGCAAAGCTGCTCATAATGAAAGAAAAGCAATTGATCACGGATTTCGGTATGCGCCCGAGGGTCGTCGGCATAGCAGACAGCCGAGGAGCCGTTGTAAACGAGAAAGGTCTGGATCTCGAAATGGCCCTAAAAACGAAATACGAGAAGGGAACGGTAGCGGAAGATAAAACACACGAGTTGCCGGTAGAACTTATCAGAAGGATCGAGGCCGATGTGCTCATCGAAACTACCCCAACAAACTTCAAGACTGGTGAGCCAGGATTATCACACATCAAGGCATCGCTCCAAGCTAAAAAAAGCGTAATCACTACGAACAAGGGACCTCTTGCAAGGGCGTTTCACGCTCTCCTAGAGCTTGCCAGATACAACAATGTCCACCTGAAGTTTAGCGGTGCTGTAGGTGCTGGTACACCAATCCTTGATTTCGGCAAGGTGTGTTCCAGAGGTGACAGGATTATTGGCCTCAAGGGAGTCCTGAATGCAACCACGAATTTAATTCTCACCCAGATGGAGCAGAATAACTCAACCTTTGAGGAAGCTCTGAAGTACGCTCAAAAGGAAAGGTATGCAGAGGCTGACGCTTCACTGGATGTGGAAGGAGTCGACACTGCGGTAAAGCTCGTGATTATAGTTAACTCCCTGATGAGTCAAAGACCTACTCTAAGAGATGTGAAAATAAGAGGGATTGGGAAAGTATCTCGTGAAGATTTACACAATGCCCGAGATCGAGGGAAAGGTATCAGGCTTTTAGCTTCCGCCGACGACGAATTCAGCGTCTCTCCCTCTGAGATTGACAGGAGGGACCCTTTGTTTGTAAGCGGTCCGTACAACGCTGTAAAATTCCTTTGTGAATATTCAGGTGAGAAAGTGGTTGTTGGGAGAGGTGCAGGAGGCATGGAAACCGCATCCTCAGTTCTTCGAGACCTTCTCGAGATCAGAGATCAGCTGTCTGGAAGGAGTCAAACATGAAACTTGTGATGAAGTTCGGTGGGACTTCATTGGATGACGGGAAGAGGATTAGACATATCGCCGAACTAGTAAAGAGCCATAGCCATAGCAACGAGATCGTTTTGGTTGCCTCGGCCATGGAAGGTGTGACCGAGCGACTCATTGAGCTGACGGAGAATGCACGTGAGGGAGCCATCGACGCCGTTGAAAAGTCTGTTTCGTCCTTAAAGGAAAGGCACCGGCTAGCGCTTGACGATGCGGTAAAGGATCAAGAAATTCGACGGAAGGTTTCGGAATATTTGAAATCAGGAATGGACGAATTAGAGAAGTCAGCTGCGGCAGTGGCCGTTCTTCGAGAACTCACACCCCGCTCGAAGGACAGGATTCTCTCATGCGGAGAAAGACTATCCACACCTATCGTTTGGGGCGCCCTTATGGACTTGGGTCTTCACGCAAAGTATCTCATGGGAGGCGAATGCGGCATAGTAACCGACGAAAACTTCGGCGACGCTTACCCTCTAATGGAGGTCACCAGACTTCAGGTGAAGGAAACTCTAGACTCATTACTATCTTCTCGCACCACGCCTGTAATCACGGGCTACATAGCTTTGACGCAAAACGGAGAGATAACCACTCTGGGTCGAGGCGGATCTGATTTTACTGCTACTATTGTAGCGTCGGCAATTGAAGCCGATGAAGTTTGGATATGGAGTGATGTAGACGGACTGATGACTTGCGATCCCAAGATCGCACCTGAAGCAAGACTACTTGATGAAGTATCGTACGCAGAGGCGGGCGAGATGGCAGTCTTCGGAGCTAAGGCTATGCACCCACGAGCTCTGGAGCCTGTGGCGGAAAAGAGAATTCCGGTAAGAATCAGGAACACCTTCAACCCTCAAAATGCGGGGACGAAGATAACCGAAGCGACGAAGTTAGACACTAACCAGATCGTCAAGTCCGTAGCTCTAGTGAAGGATGTGGCCGTCATTACTGTCTCCGGAGCTAGCATGGTTGGGCGTCCAGGAAGTGCAGCCAAGATCTTCGATCTGATGGGCAGAAACGGAGTAAATGTTCTCATGATATCCCAAAGCGTCTCAGAATCTAACATAAGCATGGTAGTCAAGAGGAATATGGTTCAAAGAGCCGTCAACGCCCTCGAAATAGCGCTCCTCGGAAGAGGAGAGGTGAAGGAAGTAGTTTCAGAGGATGACGTTAATGTAATCGCAGTCGTAGGGGCTGGAATGAAGGGAACGCCAGGGATTGCCGCGAAGGTCTTCGGGGCCGTAGCCGCGAAGGGCATTAACGTGAGGATGGTTGCTCAAGGCTCATCTGAGCTAAACATATCTTTCGTCGTTAAGGAGAACGACAGTCGAGAAGCGGTTAGGGTTATTCACTCAGCTTTTGGTCTCGGAAAACACTGAACTACAATCCAAGGAATAAAATGAAGGATAATCTTAGCTCCGTCGACTGCTCTCCCAGTCAATTTGCATCTTCGCGTGTTTGCGTTCACTGTTTCCTCCGAGTTTGCAGGTGAGCGGCAGAATGCCCGCATCGAGCCAGAGCCCGCAGCTCCTGTTCAAAGCTGATCTAACCCGTCCGGCGCATGACGCTTAGTGGCAGGTAGGCGGAGACGATCCAGTTGGGCTTGTCCACCACTTCGCTGACCTTCAGGTCGACGGCGACGCTGCAGAGCACGTAAGCATCAAGGCGACTCAAACCGTAGGCACCCATCAGGTGGGCGATCATCTGACGGACCGCTTCACGTGCGCCTTCCATGAGGTCGGAGCGGATGCCCGTAGTCACGTAATAGCCGCGGCGGTCAGTGCGCGGCGTGAGCCCATTCCGAGTGACGAACTCCGCCGAGGTCAGGCGGAGCTGCCTCCGGAGGTAGAAGCGCAGCGTGACCCGCATCGACGTTTCAATCCCAAACCCGCAGACCTCACCATCCCCTTGGGCGCTGTGGCAGTCCCCGCAAGAGAAGAGCGCACCATCCACCCAGACAGGCAAGCGCAGTGTGCTGCTGGCGGTCAGATGGCGAATGTCCATGTTGCCTCCAAATTTGCCGGGTGGAGTGGGGTGAAAGGAGCCCGGTTCGTCGGGGGCGACTCCCATGACGCCACAGAAGGGCTCGATAGGCACAGCGGCACCCCGAATCCCTTTTGCTGTTGGCTTGTTCGAGAGATCCCAATGGACTAGGTAGGGCCCGGGCAGCTCCTCGCTCAGTAAGCCAAAGCCGGGAAGGATGGCGGTCCACCCCCAGTCGGCGGGCTGTAGCTTCAGAATTTGAACTTCGAGCGCATCGCCAGGTTTCGCGTCGCGCAGGTAGATGGGGCCACCGAGTGGGTACGTCCTGTTGCGGTCGAGCTTGGCGACCGCGTCGCTGGTCGAGGTGCGGGTGATTTGACCGGCGCTGTTTTCTTGGAGGTCGAAGACTACAGTGTCGCCGGAATCGATAGTAAGTGCGCGTGATAGCGAGTTATCCCATCGGAAGTGGACGTACTGCGGGTCCAGGTGGTGCAGTCGCGGCATGCTAGCGTCCTGGAAAAGGATTGATATAAAATGGCTAATGTACTGTGTGCGACCAAAGCTAGTTGACCCGTCTGCGGTGAGATGCCGCAGCTACGGCAATTAAGGTCGGTCGAGCGTGAGTCTATTTCACTGCGAAGAATAATCCCTAGCTGTGTCGGGCTAGCTTAACGCGCCTTTCTCGTATCTTAACGAGACGCTCCTCTGCCGCGCGAAGCGTGTTCAATGTCTTGGGAAACGCGAAGCGAATATATCCTCTACCTAAAGTTGGATCATGATAGAAGCTCGACCCCGGCACTGTCGCAACGCCAATCTCCTTAACCAACCAATTCGCGAATTCAACATCGTCCTCAGCTCCTAGCGGTCCAATCTCTGTCATCACATAGTACGCTCCTTCCGGAGGGAAGTAGGGAAAACCCGCTTCTCGCAACACTTGAAGCATCACCTGACGCCGCTCCGCATATTGCTCTCGCAGCTTAACATAGAATTTATCTGGCTGGTGCAGAGCAAGGGCTGCGGCTTCCTGCAGGGGAGCAGGAGCCCCAACAGTCAGAAAGTCGTGCACCTTTTTAATGGCGTCAGTCCACCGAGGCGCAGCTACGGTATATCCCACTCGCCAACCTGTCACACTATATGTCTTAGAGCAGCCCGAGATAGTCACAGTTCGGTCTTGCATCCCGTTCAAGGTAGCGAGGCTAACGTGCACTCGTCCATCGTACAGGATATGCTCGTAGATCTCATCGGTGACTGCTACAACATCAAAATCAACGCACAAATCGGCGATCGAGCGAAGCATTGATCGGGTGAAGACTTTCCCTGTGGGATTGTGCGGCGTGTTAACTATAACCGCTTTCGTCCTGCTTGAGAACGCACTCTTCAGCTCCTCCTCGTCGAACTCCCAAGTTGGCGGCCTTAATTGCACGTACCGAGGCTTTGCGCCCGAGACTATCGCATCAGGCCCGTAGTTTTCATAGAAGGGCTCAAACACAATGACCTCCTCCCCGGGGTCAACAAGCGCCAGCATTGTGGCCATCATCGCCTCAGTCGCACCACATGTCACGGTCACCTCCCGCTCAGGATCGATCGTCATTTCTTGAAAGTGCCCCATCTTCCATGCGATGGCGTCTCGGAGTGACTTCGCACCCCAAGTGATTGCGTACTGATTGATGTCAGCAGCGATGGCACGTTGGGCTGCCTCCTTTACCTCTAGTGGTGCTGGGAAATCAGGAAAGCCTTGCGCCAAATTGATGGCTCCATATCGCTGGGCTAGGCGAGTCATCTCCCGGATCACTGACTCCGTAAAGAATCGAGTGCGACCTGCGATGTGTTTCATAACTAGAGATCCAGTAGCTACCGGGAGGCGACTATTCCAACGGTGATCTGCGAGCCTTGGGCATAAGGAAGGTCGGCATCTTTTCCTCATAGTGCTTGATTTTACTTTTATACATTGACAGCGTCATTGCGATATCATCCAATCCGCTGCGAAGCCTCTCCTTTATGTGCGTCTCGATCTCAAATGGTATTTTGCCGTCCAGATAATTGACGACCTGATCATCCAAAGAGACGGTTAGGCTTAGCGTTCCCGATTTTGCCTTCTCTCTCAGGTGCTTGACGCTCTCTCCTGACAACTTGACGCATAGAAGCCCATTCTTCGAGGCATTGTTGTAGAATATATCGCCAAAAGAGGTGGCTATGACACACTTTATTCCTGCATCCATCAAGGCCCAAACGGCATTCTCCCTGGAAGAACCAATGCCGAAGTTACGACCCACTACGAGAATCCCGGCACCTCGAAACTCTTCGCGGTCCAGGACAAAGCCCTGCACGGGTTTGCCTTGCTCATCATATCGCCAGCGATAGAACAGATACCTGCCCAACCCGTCCCTCTCTATCACTTTGAGAAATTGAGCGGGGATGATTTGGTCAGTATCGACATCGTCAGCTTCTAAGGGTGCCGCCTTGCCAACAACCTCGCGAACAGGCTCAGGCATTAAATCCACCTTTCAACTCCAACTCTTCAACATTTAACAAATCCAACTCTCGTACGTCCACGAACCTCCCCTCCACCGCGGCAGCTGCAGCCATCAGGGGACTTACCAGATGGGTGCGTCCTCCAGGTCCCTGGCGGTTCTCGAAATTCCTGTTTGAGGTACTTGCGCATCTTTCGCCATTTCCGAGCTTGTCCTCGTTCATGGCAATGCACATGCTACACCCAGAGTTCCGCCATTCAAATCCGGCCTCTATGAAGATTCTGTGCAGCCCTAGCTGCTCAGCTCGCCTCTTAACTAGCTGGGACCCTGGCACAATCATCGTTCGAACCGAAGGTGTCACGCGTCTGCCCTTTACGACTCGCGCCACATCAATCAGGTCTGAAAGCCGTGCATTAGTGCAGGAGCCGATAAAGACCACGTCAATCCTGATGTCGGTGACCTTCATGCCAGGCTGCAATCCCATATACTTTAACGCTCGCATCACAGCCGCTTTGTCACTTGCGTCAGCGAAATCCTCGGGCGAGGGCACATTCTCAGTCACACTTACAGTCATGGCGGGGTTAGTTCCCCACGTTACCTGAGGGGCTAGGTTATTCACATCAAAATGCAAAGATGTATCGTATTGCGCGTTGGAATCGGTTCGAAGCGAACGCCAGTATTGGACAGCTGCGTCCCACTCGTCCCCTTGCGGAGCATATAGTGCATTACGAAGGTAGTTGAAAGTCTTCTCGTCAGGGGATATGATGGCTGTTCGTGCGCCAGCTTCGATCGCCATGTTTGTCAGTGTCATCCGCTCCTCAATCGAAAGCTGCTCGACCGTGTCGCCAGTGTATTCGACGACATGGCCAATCGCGCCACCCGTACCGATGCGTCGAATGATCCATAAGATGACGTCCTTAGCAGTTACACCATTTGGTAGCCTACCGGAGAGCCGAATATCCATCTGCTTCGGCTTTCGAAGCCACAGCGCCTGGGTCGCAAAGACATGCTCACCCTCGCTGGTCCCGATTCCCAACGCGAGGGCACCAAAAGCTCCATGGGTGGCAGTATGACTATCGCCGCACACAATCGTAGTCCCGGGCAATGTTAGCCCAAGTTCCGGACCGATGATGTGGACAATCCCTTGGAAGGGGCTTAAATAATCGAAGCATGTGATACCAAACTCCGCCGAGTTCCTAGCCAATGCATCCATCTGCTTGCCAGACATGTCGTCGAGAACAGGCAGCGCTCGATCACCCGTCGGCACGTTGTGATCCATGACTGCGAAGGTTAGGTCTGGTCTACTTACTCGTCGGCCCGCTTTCCGTAACCCCTCGAACGCCAAAGGCGAGGTTACTTCGTGCGTCAGATGCCTGTCAATATAGATGAGCGACTGACCGTCGGATCGCTCAGCTAAAACATGCGCATCAAAAATCTTCGAAAAGATTGTCGAGCCTATCTCTCAACTCCTTCGTTTCATTCTGGGTTGTCTATTCTTAGTGATTGCGGCCTTGATGGATTGATTCTCGGTGTAGACATGAGTGAGCCATGCGAAGTATTTATCGAGCTTGCATGCAAGTAGCAGGGAAAACAGCTCCTGTATCCTAGTAGTTATTGGTCCCTTCCTTCCATTGCCTATCTTTCTCTCGTCGATCTCTACTACTGATGATACCTCAGCCGCTGTGCCTGTAAGAAAGACCTCGTCACTAGAGTACAGCTCCGCTCGCGTAATCTCCTTCTCGAATACTCGCATACCATCATCTCGAGCTAGTGTGATAATAGAGTCTCGTGTAATACCTGCGAGTATTGGCGAGGATAATGGCGGGGTGTAAAGCTCTCTGTTTCTAACTATGAAAATGTTCTCGCCGGAGCCCTCGCAGACAGTGCCATCTTGGCTCAGGAGTAAGGCTTCGTCATAACCATTAATTCCCGCTTCCGTCTTAGCCAAAACGCAATTCAGATAATTGCCGGAGGCTTTGGCCTTCGTAGGCGAAGATGAATCTGATATTTTCCTCCAATTCGAGATGCAGGCTTTGAGACCATCCTTTTCGAAGTACTTGTCGAAAGGGATCACTGCTATCGCTGCATGAAGTGAGGACTTTCTAAGATCTAAGTCTAAACTTTCTGAGCCCGTGAAAATGATAGGGCGAATGTAAGCCGAGCGACGCACTTCATTCTTTCTCATCAATTCCACCGTCACAATAGAAAGTTGGTCAGCAGTGTAGCGAGGATTCAGGTAGACCATCTTTGCTGAGCGAATGAGCCTCTCCATGTGCTCTTGAAGTCTAAAGATGATTAAATCATTGCCGACGGGGTAGGCACGTATTCCTTCGAAAACTCCGGTTCCGTAGTGCAGAGTATGAGTAAGGATAGGGACAGTAGCGTCCTTAGAAGTAACAAAGTTACCATTCATCCAGACATAGTTGAATGGAGTCATGCTAATGATCGAACGCCTAAGGAAAGGGATTCACGTACAGCCGAAGCCACATCTGTAGTCTTACTGGTGCCACCGATGTCTGGAGTTTTTACACCCTGAAGCAGCGTCCTCTCTACCGCTCTCTGCAGGAAAGCTGCAGCCTTCCTGAATTTATCATCATTACGCGTCGAGCCTATCCATTCGAGCATCATTTTAGCAGAAAGTATCATTGATAATGGGTTCGCAACCCCAAGGCCAGCTATGTCAGGGGCTGACCCATGAACTGGCTCAAACAACGCAAAATTTTCACCAATATTCGCAGAAGGAGCCATTCCCAGCCCACCGACAATTTGAGCTGCTTCATCGGACAGAATATCTCCAAACACATTTGTTGTAACTATAACGTCAAAGGAATCAGGTCTTCGAATGAGGTTCATAGCTGCTGTATCGACCAGCATATCAGAGAAGTTGATTTCTTCATGACTCCTAGCGACTTCCCTACACGCAGCAAGGAAAGTGCCACAGGTCTTTCGCATGACGTTAGCCTTGTGAACGGCGACCACGCTTTTCTTGTTGTTCCGTTCACGAGCCAGCCTGAAAGCATATTCTGCAATCCTGAGGCAGCTTTTCTTTGTAATTACCCTCAGCGCTACGGTGGTATCATCCAACTCAAACTCAAATCCTTTGTAAAGATCCTCAGTGTTTTCTCTGACTATGACGAAGTCGACGTTATCACTTAAGCTCTGAACGTTTGAGTACGATTTTATTGGTCTAACATTCGCATAGAGATCAAACATTTGCCTCAGCCTGACCGTTACATCCATCGCGGTGGCCCCAACAGGACCCTTTAGACACGCGTCGGAATCCCTGATCGCAAGTATAGCCTCCTCGGGAAGAGGTTGGCCATACCTTTGAGCGTAGTTATCGCCTCCTTCGATAAACCGGATGTCAAGCTTTGAGTCTAGGTAGTCGGCTAGAGCATTCAACACCTGCAAAGTGGCCTCACTTACTTCGGGACCGACTCCATCTCCTGGGAGCAGGCAGATCCTGTATTTGGTCATTAGAACCTCAAGATTATACTACTGTAATTCACTGTCATTTAGAGTCAATTTCTTCGCCAGGGGGCATAAGAGAAGACTTTGTCTCCGCTCTGGTTACATATGTTGAAGGTATGTTCTTAAGTAAAATCGCGTTGATTCCTTGTATCATAGCTTGGACGCTTGTAACCACAACATCGTCGCCTATGGCCCTGGCAGAAGCCGTATACCCATCCTTATCCTCGACCACTATGATGGCCTCCGCCGGAGCGTCCGAACCTCCAGTGATTGCGTCAAGTCTGTACTCCTTTAGTCTAATATTTGCGCTTCCACTCGTTATACTTTGAATCGCCTTTATTGCAGCATCAATCGGTCCTACGCCGACCTCCGTTCTGGAATGAATCTTCTCTCCTATTCTGAGCTCAACATGAGCTATGGGCGTAATGCCTACGCCAGTCTTGACTTCAAGATTGACCAGTTTCACGAGGTCGCGGTCAGATCGGTCTCTCTTCGTCACATTCACGGCAATTAGGTAGAGGTCGGAATCAGTTACCCTTTTACCCAGATCACCAAGCTCCTTCACTTTGCTTACTATCTCCTTTAATTCCTCCCTACCAGGATACAGGCGCATTGCCTTTAGCTGCGCCTCTATTCCATGCGTGCCAGCATGTTTTCCTGCCTGAAGCCACCTAGCCCGACCCAAGGCAGAAGGATCAAAAGGTTCGTACGTCAATGGATTCGCCAGAATTCCGTGTGTGTGTATACCTGATTCATGTCCAAATGCATTCTCTCCAACGATTGCCTTGTTCGGTTGAACTATCACGCCAGTAAGTTTTGACACTAATCTAGACGTCTCATACAGCAATCTAGTGTTTACTCTTGTCTTGATTCCCTTAAGCTCATGAAGTGCCATCACTACTTCTTCTAGGGAGGCGTTGCCCGCTCTCTCACCGAGGCCATTGATGGTTACATGAGCTTGACTAGCACCTGCCTTGATTCCTGCTAGGGTATTTGCTACCGCTAGTCCAAAGTCGTCGTGGCAATGGACGCTGATACGAGCGGCGCATGCAGAGTAGATTTTTGTTACAAGGTTGGACATTCTCTCGGGCGTCATGACGCCCACAGTATCAGGTATGTCAAGCCTATCTGCCCCAGCCTCAGAAGCGGATCTGAAGAAACGAACTAGGAACTCTTGATCTGCCCTAGTTGCATCCTCGGCTGAGAATTCGACTGTTACGCCATGTCTCTTTGCGTACTCGATCGCCTCGACAGCATTACGTAGAGCCTCCTCCCTAGTGATCATTAGCTTATACTTTAGGTGCAGATCTGAAGCCGCGAGGAAGATGTGGATTGCAGATACGCCGCAGCCTATGGCTGCATCAATGTCTTCCTTTTCTGCACGAGACAACGCACAGATTTCGGCACGAAGACCATCCTTAGCGATAAGCTTGATCGCTTCGCGTTCTCCCTGTGAAGTTATTGGGAAACCTGCTTCGATTGTATCTACCCCAAGCCGGTCGAGTTGACGTGCTATCTGCAGCTTCTTTTCAGGGGTCAAGGCTACGCCTGGAGTCTGCTCTCCATCCCTAAGTGTGGTGTCGAAGATTCTAACAAAAGGCTGATTGTCCGGGATGTCGCTTTCCGCCACTTTTACCCCCTCGACAACGCTGTAATTCCTGTTCTAGAAACTTCGATAGCTCTGAATCTATCTGCAGCCTCAAAGAACGAATCGATCTCCTCTGCAGTACCAGTAATCTCGAGCACGACTGGGTCCGATGAAGAATCGATAATTCGACAGTTTGATGCAGGGGTTCGCTCAAGAATGAGCTTAGCATCGTCGGCGCTAAGCTTCACTAATGCCAGTTCCCTTGCAACTGTATCTTTAGCTTCAAAAACACTCACATCAAGTATGTCTATGAGTTTGCGGAGCTGTTTTACGACGTTTTCGACAGTCGTCTCGTCAGCTCTTATTGTTAGAGTCATTCGAGAGAGATCCTTTTCCTTAAGGGCGCCTACGGTAATGCTCTCAATATTGAAGCCTCTTCGTCTTATCATGCTAGAGACTCTGAACAAAACTCCGGGCTTGTTCTCAACTATAGCGGACAAGATGTAGATTTGGATCAAAAGACAGCCATCTCCTGCGGTGCTCCGTGAATCGTATCCTTCAGAGATTTCCCGGGAGGCATGAATGGGAATACGTCCTCTTCAGGCGAAACGGGGACGTCAATGACAGTTACTACGTCGTCGTTGATGGACTGTTTCAATGATCTCTCAAACTCTTCGAGCGAACCAACTCTGATGCCCTGTGCCCCGTATGCTTCAGCGAGCCTGACCATGTCGGGGCTTTTGCCTAGTTTGACTCCCATGTACCTTCTATTGTAGAAGATTCGCTGCCACTGTTCAACCATGCCGAGACTGTTATCGTTGAGGATTACGACTGTTAGCGGTATGCCCTCATCTATGCAAGTGGCAAGGCAGTTTTCCGTCATCAGGAACGATCCATCCCCATCCAAGTCCACCACAGGTACATCAGGTCTAGCAACTTTAGCACCTACTGCTGCTGGAAGGCCAAATCCCATAGTCCCCAAACCGGTAGATGTGATCCAAGTCCTCGACTTCAGAACCTTGTAGTGCAACTCTGCCCACATCTGGTGCCTACCTACTCCGGTTGTGAGGATGGCATCTGGAGGTAGGATCTCTCTCAGTTTCCTCACAATTTTTGGTCCAGACAAGTCGGCAGAGTTTTCTCTGTAGCCTGGGATGTTACGCAGTTCTTCCCGAACTTCCTTTACTCTCTGGAGCCAGGGATAAGGGCCATCTCTCTTGTCCATCCTATTTGAGAGAGAAGAGTAGAGTTGATTTAGTGTTTCTTGCGCATCACCTACAATGTATACTTCTACTGCCTTGTTCTTCCCTATCTCAGAAGGATCTACATCAAGATGTATAATTTTAGCGCCAGGGCAGAAGTCGCTCGCTTTGCCGGTAGTTCTATCTGAAAAGCGAACTCCCACTGCAAGCAGGGCGTCACACTCTTGCACCAGCTTATTCGACTCTGCCCTGCCGTGCATTCCCATGGGACCTAGGGACAAAGGATGGTTCTCGGGAAATGCGCCCTTACCTTGAAGCGAGGTAACTACTGGAGCCAGGAGTAGCTCCGCTATGGCTTGGAACGGCTGGGACGCGTTAGAGATCCTAATGCCTCCACCTCCCCATAGAACTGGCCTTTCGGCTCTCATCAGTATCTCAGAAGCGCGTTCGATCTGAATCGGGTCAGGAGTTCTTTGAGGACTGTAGCCTCGAATCTCAACCTTGTCAGGAAAGTTCATCTCTTCGACTTCCGTCTGCACGTCCTTCGGAATGTCAACTAGAACCGGAGCGGGTCTACCTGTTGAAGCTATATAGAATGCCTTCTTGATGGCTTCAGGAATTTCACTACTTTTCTTGGGTTGGAACGTGTACTTTGTGATAGAAGTGACGACCCCAATTACGTCCGTCTCCTGAAACGCATCCTTGCCTATCATCGCTCTTGGGACTTGGCCAGTTATCGCTACGACGGGTGAAGAATCCATGTAGGCAGTTGCGAGACCCGTAACTAGGTTAGTGGCACCTGGTCCAGAGGTTGCCATGCAGACTCCTGGTCTGCCGCTAACTCTGCCAAATCCGTCCGCCATGTGCGCTGCCGATTGCTCATGACGTGCTAGGATATGCCTAATCCCCGAATCATAGAGAGCATCATAGATGGGGAGGTTGGCTCCGCCAGGAATACCGAAGACTACGTCTACACCTTCGCGCCGAAGCGCTTCCATCAAGGCTTTTGCGCCGGACATTTGGGCCAAAAGAGTCACCTCTAACTGGGAGAAACAGCCCACAAGCAACAGGTAACTTGCTTTTTGTGGGCTTTACAAGAGAAGAATAATAACGAGAATCAAACTCGCAGCAATCACTACAGGTGAGGGCCTGAAGGCACCACTCACCGCTGCGACATTATGCGACATTTAGTTGACGGCGAATTTCCTGATTGGTTAATAAGGTTTCTGGTAAAGTATGGCGATGCTGTTAAGATAATCCCTTCAAAAGGATTCACTTGTTACAAGAAGCCGACTATGCAACTCACCTAAATCTTGCTCTACAAGCATCAAGAGTTGCGATCTGGAGAAGTGTAGCCCAAGATGTGCTACATATTAAGGTGGTAATCAACGCGATGACACCCAAGCATGACCCTAAGGCCCATTAAGGGTTCAAGTCGGTATCCCAGTGCGAGCAGCTCTTCTGCGGTATCTAGACCTTCTTTCAGCCCTCTATAACGCATGGATTTTAAATGTCATCAAATGTTTTGAACCCCGGAGATCGTCAAAATCATGTCTGCCACTGAGGATGTTGGCAAATTTAAGCATCGGAGCAGGGAAGTAACTGAAGGCATTGAAAGAGCTCCGCATAGAGCGATGCTCCGAGCCATGGGTCTGAGCGATGAAGACCTAGCGAGACCTTTCATCGGAGTTTCCAGTACGTGGAATGAAGTCACCCCATGTAACTATCATTTGGACAGAGTTGCCAAGAAAGTTAAGGAGGGGGTTAAAGCCGCTGGCGGGACTCCCTTTGAGTTCGGGACGATAGCCGTCAGCGATGCCATCGCCATGGGTCACGAGGGTATGAAGGCTTCTCTAGTGAGCAGGGAGGTCATCGCTGATTCGATAGAACTAATGGTTATCGCAGAGCGTTTTGACGGTTTGGTAACAGTGGCTGGATGTGACAAAAGCCTTCCTGGTTCGGTTATGGCTATCGCTAGACTCAACCTTCCTGCGGTATTCCTATACGGCGGGACCATACTCCCAGGAAAATTCGACGGAAGAAACGTAACCATCCAAGATGTGTATGAGGCGGTTGGAGCTTATTCCACTGGTAACATGACTCTTCAGCAGTTAAGGGAGCTAGAAGTTAGCGCTTGTCCGGGTGAAGGATCATGTGGTGGTCTATTCACAGCCAACACTATGGCCTCAGCTCTTGAGGCCGTGGGCATTTCTTTACCGGGGAGTGCTTCGCCGCCAGCAGTTGATGAACAACGATTTCAGATGGCTGTCAAAAGCGGTGCAGCAGTCTTGGCGCTGCTAGAAAATGGCATCAGACCGAGTGACATCATTACATATGAAGCCTTGGAGAATGCTATGGCCGTAGTAGTAGCGATGGGTGGGTCAACTAACGCGGTTCTACACTTACTCGCCATAGCTTATGAGGCCAAAGTCAAACTGGATCTTCACGACTTCAACCGAGTAAGCGGTCGAACACCACACATAGCTGACATGAGGCCGGGAGGCCGGTATGTCATGGCTGAGCTTGACAATGTTGGGGGCGTACCTCTGGTAATGAAGAAGTTGTTGGACGCAGGACTGCTTAACGGCGATGCACTAACTGTTACGGGTAAGACTGTCAGGGAAAACCTGAGAGACTTGACCTTCCCTAGCTCCCAAGATGTGGTGAGAACTGTAGAGAATCCGATACATCGCACCGGTTCGTTGGTTATCCTGAGAGGCAATCTGGCGCCTGAAGGTGCAGTCCTAAAAGTTTCCGGCGTTGAGAACCTCAGGCATCGGGGCCCTGCGCATGTCTTCGACAGCGAAGAAGAGACTTTCAGAGCTTTGGAGAAGAGGGAGATCAAGGCCGGTGAGGTGGTCGTGATACGCTATGAGGGGCCGAAGGGCGGGCCTGGAATGAGGGAGATGCTCGCTGTAACGGCTATGATTATCGGTCAGGGATTAGGCGATAAAGTAGCGCTTGTCACCGACGGAAGATTCTCTGGTGCAACGCGCGGTCTGATGGTTGGGCATGTAGCACCTGAAGCAGTTGTAGGTGGGCCGATAGCTGCTGTTAGAGACGGAGACACAATTCTCGTAGACGCGATAAAAAGAAAACTAGAGATAGAACTAACGCAGAACGAGATTAGAAAGAGGCTGAAGAGATGGAAGCCTCCAAAGCCTAGGTATACTCGTGGAGCCTTGGCTAAGTACGCGATGCTCGTCAAGTCTGCCTCTTTAGGAGCTGTTTGTCACTAAGGCTAACCATGGGGTATCGTATGGTACCTTACGGGGAAATCTTCTGGGGTAATCCTTTTAGATAACCGACGTAGATGTCTTTAGCGAGTTGTCTTGGACATACAAGTTAAGGTCCTCCAGAAGGGGAAGATCACCATTCCGAAGGAGTTGAGAGAGAGACTTGGCATTAAGGAGGGAGAAGCTGTGACCCTTCAGGCTCTGGGAGGGAGGATAGTCATTCTACCTGCCAACACCTTGCTTAACCCGACAGAGGCGCTGAGTGGTCTCACCGCCGGTATCACAGTGAGGGAACCTATCGATGAGGAGCTGAGGAAGGCGACGGCAGCAAGGCTTGACCGGAAGCGGCGACGGCGTTGAGGTTCGTTGATACAAACGTCTTCATCTACGTGCTAGTGAAATCGCCCAGAACCGTCTACGAGACCTCTAGGGTCATCCTCAAGCGGATCGAGAATGGAGAGGAAGCTCTGGTAACCTTAGCTGTCCTACAAGAAGTGGTGGACTGGCTCGAATACAACCGACGCAAGAATGAAGTCGAAACCTTTGTCAAGGCCGTCAACTCGTATATTGCTCTTCAAAAGTTACCTAACACATGGAATGACTTCCTAGAGGCGCCGAAAGATGTCGAAGAATACTCAATAGACTTCGTTGATGCGCTTACGGTCCGAGCCATGAGGGGAATGGGGGTAGACGAAATCTACTCTACCGATACCGATTTTGATCGCGTCAAGGGATTAAGGAGAGTTTTTGAATAATTGGAGGTACAAGCTGATCGAGAAGTCCGTGGCTGGTCCTTAAGTCCCGTCATTATTCAGTTGTATCAGGGCGCATCATTTTCCTGAGCCTTTGACCTACCTGCTCTATCGGATGCCGCTCTAGATCACTAAGGTACTTACCGAATGCTTTAGGGCCTTCCTTTTCGTATGCCGCAACCCATTCTTTAGCGAAAGTTCCAGATTTTATCTCAGATAGAACTTTTCGCATCGCCTCCTTTGTCCCTTCGCTTATCACCACCTTCCCTCTGGTCAACCCTCCATATCGCGCCGTTTCACTTACTCTATTGTACATACCAGTGATACCATACTTTTGAATCAGATCGACTATGAGCTTCAGCTCGTGTAGGCATTCAAAGTAAGCAACTTCGGGTTGATAGCCACTTTCAACTAGTGTTTCAAATGCTACCCTTATCAGTCTGTCGACGCCACCGCAGAGATCCACCTGCTCTCCAAACCAGTCCGTCTCCACCTCTTCCTTGAAGGTTGTTTGAATTAATCCAGCTCTAGAGCACCCAGTTGCCTTTGCAACTGCAAGGATTCTCTGCCACGCTCTTCCAGTATAATCTTGATGAACAGCTACTAACGCCGGAACTCCGGATCGTTGTAGGTAAAGCTCCCTCATCCTTTGCCCCGGAGCCTTCGGGGCGATCATCAGGACATCTACCCACTTGGGAGGCTCAATCCACTTCCAGTGGATAGCGGCTCCATGTGAGAATGAGAGTGCCTTGCCTTCTTTCAGATGCGGTCGCACTTCATCCCTGTACAGCTTTGCTTGAACCATGTCTGGGACGAGAAGGTGAATAATGTCAGCCCTTTTGGCTACCTCGCTCACCTCCGCCACTTGGCATCCATCCTTCACGGCTTTTGCCCAGCTCTCCCCACCCTTCCTCAGTCCCACTACCACATTAAGCCCAGAATCTTTCATGTTACAAGCTTGGGCGCTGCCCTGGATACCATAACCAAGCACGCCTATAGTTTCACTCTTGATGCTGCCTAGGTCGATATCTGCGTCGTACCATATTTTCGCCAATTAGGCTCAGCGCCGGGTTAGAATTGGATTATTTATTGACTTTGCTTAGGTCCGAGGACGACTGAATATGGATTCAAAGGATTATTAACGCGGAGATTAGTTCGCTGATTTTACGTTGAAAGCTGCGATAGTCGGCGCCACCGGCATAGTCGGACAGCAATTCATAGTTGCATTGCACAAACATCCCTGGTTCGAGATCTCAGCATTAGTAGCATCAGAGCGCTCTGCTGGGAAGAGGTACGCGGATGCGATAAGAAGTGAATCAACCGGTGCACTAGGCTGGTACTGCGATGAAGAGATGCCCGATGAGGTTGGAGGGATGAAGGTTACTAGCTCGTCGAGTATTAGACCTTCTAATTACGATGTCATCTTCACTGGAGTAGAGGCAGATGTTGCAAAGGTGCTCGAGCCCAAATATGCAGAGAAGACTGCCGTTGTAAGCACTGCCTCCGCATTCAGATATGAAGAAGACGTTCCTGTTTTAGTGCCCGGCGTCAACAATGCGCATGTAAGACTACTTGAGGTTCAGAGGAAGAAGAGAGGCTGGAAGGGATTCATCACTCCTATACCGAATTGTACGGCTACGGGTCTCGCGATAACACTAAAGCCGATCTACGATAGATTCGGAATCAACTTTGTCATCATGACTTCTATGCAAGCAGTGTCTGGCGCTGGAAGAAATCCCGGCGTCCTATCGCTAGATGTAATAGATAATGTGATCCCTTACATTCCTCGTGAGGAGGAGAAGGTTCAGAGGGAGACTCGAAAGATTCTAGGAAAGTTGTCTGGATCTAGCGTAGAGCCTGCTGATTTCAACGTGAGCAGCACCTGCACAAGGGTGAACGTAAAGGACGGTCATACCGAATCTGCTACAGTCTCGACGAAAAAGAGCTGCGACGTTGAGGATGTGAAGATGGCGATGAAGAAATGGAGTGGAGAGATTTCGAAATTAGGTCTCCTCTCAGCTCCAAAAGAGATGATCGTATTGCACGATGATCCCATGAGACCTCAGCCCAGGCTTGACAGAAATCTCTACGATGGAATGGCAACTTCTGTCGGTAGGCTAAGAAGAGACGACGCTGTTCCAAACGGCATTAAGTATGTGTTGGTCTCACATAACACAAAGATGGGCGCCGCCAAGGGTGCTGTTCTTGTAGCCGAGCTTCTGAAGAAGGAAGGTTACTTGTAGCCGCCGAGAATGGAGAAGACACGAGGGCCGAGCAAGCAGCAAAAGAATTGCATAGACATATGAATGAACGTCGCGTAGAGAGGCTTAGGATGGCTGGTTTCGACGAAAACACTGCGAGGAAGCTCTCAGAGCTTCATGCCCAAGCTACTAAGAATGCGATGTAGGTGAATGTGAAATGTACGCTATCAACGTTGAGCAGAAGGACGCTAAAGTTCTAGAGAAGAAAGGCGCTCACAAAGTAGTGGTGAAATACCTGATAGATAGAACCGACGGCGCTCAGAAATTCTTCCTTAGACACTACACAGTTGAATCAGGTGGTTATACGCCTCTTAATAGAGATCCTTACGAGCACCAAGTCTACATTCTCGAGGGAAGGAGATTAGCAAGAGTTGGTGACTAGGAGATGGAAGTGAAACCGGGGGAGACGGTCTTCGTACCGTCCAATACGGCGCATCAGTTTCTGAACATAGTGAGCCATCCTTTTACATTTCTCTGTATCAAGGGCGCTGAAGAGCTATACACTGAGCAGTAGCTATAATCCTGTAGGATACCATCCAATCTCCCCAAGACTAAAAGTTAAACTTTCATCAAACGACAAGAGGTCAGAACAATGGGGAGGAAGTCGAGGGCGGAGGAAAGAGTCAATTTGGCTATTAGCATGAGTAGTGTTGTAGCCCGTATCTGTGTAGATTCGATCCTTGATCAGGATCCAAAGCTGGAGGAGGTTAAAGTAATTTTGCAAGCGCGGAGACGTATTGCATTCGGAAGAAACCTTCACCAGGAAGTCTAGAAACTGGAAAGCTTCGAAGACCTCGTTCGGCGAATTGTAACTAGACTCAACAATGACGTCTTCAATTATATGCTGACGGGCGCTTTAGCCTCGAGCTACTACGGTCAACCGAGAACCACGATGGACATAGATGTCATAGTTAGAATTTCGAGGAAAGAACTTCCGAGGCTACTAACCTCTTTAGAAAAAGCACGTCTTGAGGTCAATGAACGCAAAGTTGAGTCGGCTCTAAGAACTGGTTACAGGATAATTACCCTCAAGGATACTAGGAGCCCGCACACTGTAGACATTATACTCTCAGACCGTCCTCTGAGGAGACGATCCGGCTCAATCCTTCGGCTTCCAACTTACTACGAGACTCCAGAGGGCTTGCTACTTACTAAACTCCGCATGATAAAGGCGACACTTGACCCGGAAAGGGTCTCGAAGGACAGGCAGGACGTAAAATCCATCATTCGATTCACGAAGGTCAATCTATCGGCGGTAAAGAAGAACGCGAAAAAGGAGACGACCGCGGATATTTTGGCGGATTTACTCAGCCATCCTAAGGCAACCCGGTAAAGCCTGCAATCATTTTCAGGCTAGTCAGTCGATTACCTTAGATTATTGCCATAGTCGTGCCATGTGTTCGGCAGCTCTTTCGAGTAGTCTTCAGTCATCTTCGACAAACTAATTCAGTTTGTCACTCTCGACATCTATCACTCTTAAAGCTCTACCATCCTTCTTAATCGGTACTACGATCTCAGACTCAGCCTCAATTTACAATCTTAGCTTATAGGGAAGGAGGATTGAGAAGGTCATGCGCAAGGCGGACATACCGATGGAACAACCGAGTTTCCAGATATTATGTACAGTATGTAGAGAGCCATCTCGAAATGAGCTGGCTTGGCGCTGCTGGAAATGTGGGAACCCTCTGACGACTGAAGTACGGACACCATTTGATAAGAGGAAAATTCTGGAGAGTGATTACTCTATGTGGCGCTATCGAAGTATGCTATCCTTTATCGGAGAGAGATTGATTTCCATGGGTGAAGGTCTCACCCCCCTTGTTTCACTTAACCACGGTAACACTATGTTGAAGCTGGACTTTGTTATGCCAACGGGCTCCTTCAAGGACAGAGGATCGTCAGCAATGCTATCTACTATTGTTGGAAGGTTGAAGGTAAAGAAGAGGCTGATAGAAGACTCTTCAGGAAATGCAGGCGCATCAGTAGCAGCCTATAGTGCTAAAGCCGGTCTCAGTTGTGATGTTTACGCTCCTCAGAAAGTTTCTGAGGCCAAAGCTAGGCAAATAACAGCTTATGGCGCAAGACTTCACAGGATTCGCGGATCACGGGAGGACGTGTCAAGGGCAGCGCAGAAAGCAAGAGGGCTATACGTCAGTCACGTGTGGAATCCTTTCTTCAACGAGGGAATGAAGACACTTGCATACGAAATCGCTGAGCAGCTCCTATGGAATGCTCCAGAACACGTCTTCTTGCCCGTCTCTGTTGGCGGACTTCTCCTAGGAGTCATTAAAGGCTTCAAAGAAATGATGCTATCTGGCACAATTAGGTCAATTCCCACGATAACGGCTGTCCAACCTCTGAATGTATCTCCACTCTTTCACGCATTTCACGGGAGGGATTACAGGCCACGCAGAAATCAAGGGACAGTAGCTGACGCCCTCATATCGCATAAGCCCCCTAGGTTAGGTGAAATGGTCTCAGCCCTCCGTCAAGTCGGGGGAAAATGTATTGCACTAAAGGAGAGGGAGATTCTTGATGCCACCAATGAATTAGCTAGGAAAGGAATCTATGCGGAGCCGAGTGGAGCCGTCGCTTTCGGAGGCTGGCAGAAGTTGGTAAAAAACGGTAAGCTCAGTTCTGACAGTAGAGTCGTGTTAGTGTTGACTGGAAGCGGTCTCA
>JAHFOH010000052.1 GCA_023266955.1 Nitrososphaerota archaeon | reverse complement strand
CAACCACAACCACAACACTGCCTACCACTACTACTACTCTGCCTGGCGCGGGAAAGAAGATCGGTGTTGTATACGACACCGGTGGCAAGGGCGATAAGTCGTTCAACGATCTGGCTTACGCTGGTGCGCTCAAAGCGCAGCAGGATCTTGGGATCAGTTTCACAGAGTTGGGATCAACGAGCGCTAGCGACTATCGACCCAACTTGGAGCAATTCGCCAGTCAAAGGGTGGATCTCATCATAGCCGTTGGCTTTCTCATGGACACGGATGTGAATGCAAGCGCTAGGGCCCATCCAGACATAAAATACGCTCAGGTTGATGGTGACGTCTTCAATTTGCCGAACGTCGTAGCCATTAAGTTCAAAGAAAATGATGGAAGCGCTCTGGTTGGGGCGTTAGCCGTGGCCATGTCCAAGACAGGCAAAATAGGATTCATAGGAGGAATGGATGTGCCTATTATCTGGAAGTTCGCGGCCGGATACATTGTGGGAGCGCAGTGGGCAGCAACTGAACTTGGTAAACAGGTAACCATCCTACCGCCACAGTATACCGGAACCACGCCCGCAGCCTGGAACGCCCCAGATGTAGCGAAATCCATTGCCAACAGCATGTTCGGTCAGGGCGCAGACATTATTTTCGCGGCAGCGGGAGGCAGTGGCCTAGGGCTATTTGATGCCACCAAAGCCCAGAATGAGGCTCAGGGCTGGAACTTCGACCCTGCAAAAAGTCCTTCCTTCTTTGCAATAGGAGTTGATGCAGATCAGGATTACTTGGGTACAAAAGACCCTGCGAACCCGACTCCTCCTGGGTACATTCTAACTTCAATGCAGAAGCGGGTCGATGTTGGAGTCTATGACCTAATCAAGAGCGTAGTTTACGGCAACTACAGTAACTTCTACAACCAGCCGGAGAAGTTTTCCCCAGACTATCCAGGGCTCAAAGGAATCTACTCTCTAGGGATTCCACAAGCAGGAGTGGGTCCGAGCGACTTGAAGTATACCAGCACTTACGTTACAGCCGAGGCCAAGAATATCGTAGACAAGCTCAAGCAAGCTATAGTGAGCGGGCAAGTAACTATTCCGTCCGACTGTACACCGCTCTACGGTAACGCACACTGTCCGTAGAGCCACATCCATTTTTTTCTGGCATTGTTGCAACCACCCGCAGTTTCCATGCGGGGGGTCAGAAAGACTTTCCCAGGCGTAATTGCTGTAGATGGTGTAGACTTCGAGGTATCGAGAGCGGAAATTCGAGGGCTCCTCGGTGAAAATGGTGCCGGAAAGACTACTCTTATGAAAATACTGTATGGCATGGTCACTCCAGACTCGTGCAAAATCTACCTAAACGGCACAGAAGCACATATCAGAAGTCCTTCTGATGCAATTTCCAACCAAATTGGAATGGTGCACCAACATTTCACGCTCGTACCTCCCCTAAGCGTCTTAGAGAACGTGATTCTCGGTCTCGAGCCAGTATCCAACGGAATGCTTGACACTCAGAAAGCTCTGGAGCAACTGCAACTTTTGTGTAAGTCAACAGGTTGGAGCATGGACCCCAATAGCCCTGTAGAGCAACTCCCAGTAGGACTGCAGCAAAGAGTTGAAATTCTAAAAGCGCTATTTCGAGGAGCAAAGCTACTCATCCTCGATGAACCCACATCAGTCTTGACACCGCTGGAGACGAGAGAGCTCTTCCAGACTCTCCAGCGACTGAAAGAGCAGGGCACCACAGTGATATTCATTACTCACAAGCTTAACGAAGCCGTTACGATATGCGACAGGATAACCGTGATGCGGAAGGGGAAAATAACCGGCACACTTAGCAAAGCAGAGGTCTCCTTCGACGAGCTTGCGAGACTAATGATAGGTAGGCCAATACACAAGACTTTCCAAAAAAATCCCTCTACCAGCGAGATCATACTTCTTGAATGTAGTGACCTATGGGTCAGAGGCGATTCTAAGAAAGATGCCGTTAGACGTGTCAGTCTAGTAGTACGAAGCGGAGAGATTGTCGGCATCGCGGGCGTCGAAGGGAACGGTCAGACTGAACTAGTCGAGGCGATCATGGGGCTGAGGAAGGTAGAACAAGGTGCAGTTCGTATTAAGGGAAACGTCAGGTCAAACGTGAGGCCCCTTGACGTCATAAATTCGGGTGTAGCCCATATTCCCGAGAATAGACATGAGAGAGGCTTGATTCTAGATTTCATTGTATCGGAGAATACGCTGCTTGGTTTCCAGTTCAGGAATGAATTTTCCACCCGCGGAATACTTTCGAAGCATAGCATACTTGAGTTGGCGAACAAGATCATACGGGCGTTCAACGTCATAACGCCCAGCACCAAGACCCTTACGAAGAATCTGTCCGGTGGAAATCAGCAAAAGCTCGTTGCGGGACGGGAGCTTTCTAGAAGCCCTGATTTGATAATTGCGGCCCAACCCACCAGGGGCCTGGATCTTGCCGGCACAGAGTATATTCAATCGCTTTTGGTGCAAGCCCGAAACGAAGGGAAAGGAGTTCTGTTAGTATCTGCTGATCTGGATGAGGTTCTGAACCTTAGTGACAGGATTCTAGTCATGTATGAGGGAAGGGTGGCAGGGGAATTACATGCATCGGAGGCTACTGAGGAGACAATTGGCAAGTTAATGGGTGGAGTGCACGCGTGAATGGCGGTTTAGAGAGGAAGCTCCTAAGCTCCGCTGGAACTCTGCTCCTAGGCTTCTTTGCAGGTGCGATTCTCATTGCTTCCACGGGCAATAATCCTCTTGCCGTGTACGGGGTGATGTTTTCAGGTGCATTAGGATCAATCAGGGGGATAGCAGACACCCTAGCCTTCATGGCTCCCATGATCCTCACTGCGCTTGCCTTCCTAATCCCGGCGCAAGCAGGGGTTTGGAATGTTGGAGCCCAGGGTCAGATGTATTTTGGAGGTTTCATGGCGGGTAGTATTGGCCTGCTGGTAGCCTTACCCCCAGGCCTACATCAGCTGACGGCGTTCGCAGCAGCTGGTGGCATAGGTGCACTTTGGGCATTGTTACCCGCCATTCTTAGGGAATTCAGAAGGGCGTCAGAAATCGTGACTACTATCATGCTGAACTTTGTAGCTCAGTCTATGACTTCCTATCTCCTATATAATACCCTCAGTTCTGTCTTCGGTTTGTTTACCGCAAACGGACAAACGCCATTCGTCATGGGTAGTGCCAAACTTCCCCTTGTCGTTTCGTACGCTGCCGAGACTGGAGCCTCAGTGATGATCTTCATATCTGTTGCAATAGCCTTGCTTTCTTCAGTCTTCATAGGAAATTCGAAATGGGGCTTTGCAATTCGTGCTGTAGGACTGAACCCCAAAGTCGCCGAGAGTCACGGCATGGATCCAGTTAGATTTAGGATTCTTGCAATGGTTATCGGAGGCGCTCTTGCTGGAATTGCAGGTGCTGGAGAAATTATAGGCCGCTTCTATCAGTATCGCGATCAGTTTCCTGAAGGCTACTTCGGAGGTATTGGCTTTGCAGGGATAGCGGTGGCTTTGGTTGCTAGACTGAACCCGGTTGCAATTATACCTGCTGCCTTACTGTTCGGATTGATGGCTACAGGCGCCCCAGCGGTTCAGGCAACGTTTGGAGGAATCCCAAGAGAACTAGTTTGGACTTTGCAGGGAATAATCATCTTGTTCCAGGCCATTCCCTATGTATTCGAACTGGCCGTAAAGCGTTCCTTGAGGAGGACGAAGTGACTATGGTTGAGATACTGCCGGGCATTTTCTTGGCTATAACACTCGAACTTTCAATTCCAATCATCATTGCTGCGATGGGGGAATTGACTACCGAAAGGTCCGGAGTACTCAACGTGGGCATCGAGGGAGTCATGCTGTCAACTTCATTTGTAGCAGCCTATGTCCATTGGGCAGTTTCGTATCTGCCCGCAGAATTTAGCATCTATGTCGCCATTTTGGGAGCCGCTCTTGTGGGGATGATTTTGAATTTGGTGCTCGCTGTCATGAGCACATATCTGCGTGCCGACCAGGTGATCGCAGGTATCGGGATCAACGTCTTTGCATCGGGTTTCACCATACTCGCTCTCTTTGTTGCCTTTAGAGTGTTCGATACGACACCTACAGTTGTTACTTCCTACTCTCTTAGTCCCTTAGCTAGACTGCCGAATTTCGGCCCTGTAAGCCCGTTTCTAGCGATCATGATCGCGGCACCAATTTTCACATACTGGCTTCTCCGTCGCACCAGATTCGGACTGAGAATACGCGCAGTTGGTGAAAATCCTGAGGCAGCCGAAGTGGCAGGTCTCAACGTATACAGACTGAGACTTTTGGCGACCGCATTGGGGGGTCTCTTGATAGGCTTGGCGGGTGCCTACCTGTCAGTAGATTTTAGTCCCCGTTTTGTAAGATTCAACAGCAGAGGTCTCGGATTCATTGCGCTCGCAGCCGTCATTGCTGGAGGATGGAGTCCTGTCGCAGTGGTTTTGACTGGTCTCTTGTTTGGGGCAACCTATGCAGTCTTCATTCAATTTGGCGGCATAAGCGGTCAAATCTTGTCAATCCTGCCCTATATCGCCACCGTTGTCGGTATGTCTTTAGCCTCAAAGAGGCTCCGCGCGCCCGCTGCACTCGCACGACCATACGTCAGAGAATGAGCGGGATAGATGAGTCGTTCCTGACACCTATTTGAGCCTCCTTATCTCTGTAGCTGGGCACATCGCGATAGATCGGATTCGGTCATCCTCATTCGAAATCACTTCGATCGGCGGGCCGCCGAGTTACTGCGGGTTGATGGCGAAGCAATTCGGAGCAGAGGTTTCGCTAGTTACGAAGGTTGGATATGACTTCCCAGATGAGTACGCACTTTGGTTGTCTCGCAACCAGCTGAATCT
Source organism: Nitrososphaerota archaeon (assembly GCA_023266955.1). Taxonomy (GTDB): domain Archaea; phylum Thermoproteota; class Nitrososphaeria; order Nitrososphaerales; family JAHFOH01; genus JAHFOH01. The sequence continues at coordinate 3,223 of JAHFOH010000052.1, read as the reverse complement.
TGCCCCGGAATCGAAGTCAAAGAAAGGACGTACGACTCGATTCCGAATAGATATCCAAGACCATGAAAGAATTCTCCGCCTACTCAGTAGGTGCGAAGACCTTGATTTGAAGCAGCTTTCAGGGTCTGATGCCATCATAGTAAGTGGGATAGCAAACGAAATCTCAACGGAGTTTTTGGAAAGGGCCAAGGCGCTTACGAAATTTCTCTTTATCGACCCTCAAACAATTGTCAGATCCTTTTCACTGGAGGGAATATGCAAAGTTACTACACCTAGGAATCCGGACGTCATCTACCTCGCTTCAGCGGTAAAGGCAGATTCACGGGAGGCCTGTCTCCTGACGGGCAAGACTGACAAAGTACAGGCCGCAAAGCAGTTAGTCGATTCTGGAATTGAAATCGTCTTAATCACCGATAAAGGCGAGGTCTTGTTAGCCACGAAGGGAGATTTTTTCTCGGTAAATGTTCGCCCATCGAATGTAGTTGACACTACGGGGGCGGGGGACATATTCGCAGGCGCCTTTGTAGCTTCTCTCATGAAGAGTTCCGATCCGGTCTGGGCATGCTGCGTTGCAGCATCTGCCTCCACTCTGGCAGTTGGTCAAATCGGCATTTCTAAGGTGCCAAGTGCCGATTCTGTAATCGAGAAAGCTGAAACAATACGCAAGTCCGGGATCCATCGCCTCAGCTTATCTTCGTAGAACTATCTTTCCGAAGGACCCTACACTTACACTTTCCAAAGCAGGTGAAGCGGGGATTGATGACTACTGAGGTCCCATGTAAGGGTTCTTTTGCGGAAAAAAATTTTTTTAAAATTCGGAATTTTTCCCCAGAACACGACAAACAGCATCCATTGTTGTGCTTCAGCCTTTCCGCCTGCGCCAAACGTTTTTAAAATAAAACGCCGACTCAGTAGTGAGTATTCGCTTGGGTGAATTGCTTCCACATCGTTAGAGTGAGCAGCTCCAGGCGTAGGATACCAGTTCATGATTTTCTGAGATTGACTGTCAATGAGTAAAGAAATAGGTCTAACCGTAAAGAAGAGTGAAGACTTCTCTGAATGGTACACGCAAGTTGTCCTCAAGGCGGAACTTGCGGATTATGCGCCCGTCAAGGGTTTCATGGTTCTAAGACCGTATGGTTATGCGATATGGGAGAGAATTAGGGAATACTTCGACTATAGAATTACCAAACTCGGCCATAAGAATGCATACTTCCCAGCCCTCATTCCTGAAAGCCTCCTGAGGAAGGAGGCTGAACATTTCAAGGGGTTTGTCCCGGAAGTGTTCTGGGTAACACAAGCCGGAAATGATACAATCGGTGAAAGATTAGCCATCAGACCGACTTCAGAAACCATAGTTTACGCATCATATTCAAAGTGGGTCCGCAGTTGGAGAGACTTACCTTTACTCCTCAACACATGGAACTCCGTTATGAGGGCTGAAATCAAGGGCACTAAGCCGTTTCTGAGAACGTCAGAATTCCTCTGGCAAGAAGGGCACACGGTGCACGCAACTAAGGAGGAGGCAGATCAAGAGGTAATGACCATTCTTACAATCTATGAAGATCTCGTTACCAAGGAGCTGGCGATACCTGCACTTAAGGGGACAAAGACTGAGAGGGAGAAGTTTGTGGGTGCCCTTTACACAACAACGCTAGAGACCCTTATGCCCGACGGAAAGGCCCTGCAAATGGGAACATCACATAATCTTGGCCAAAATTTCTCCAAGCCTTTTGAAATTACCTACTTAGGGAAGGACGGGCAAAGTCACTTCGCTTGGCAGACCTCTTGGGGAGTGTCTTGGAGGCTCATTGGCGCCGTCATCATGATGCATGGAGATGACAAGGGCCTCGTTCTCCCACCGCGCCTAGCCCCCATCCAAGTCGTAATCGTTCCGATCTACTATAGTGAAGCGGACAAAAAGAAGGTATTCGAGAAAGCTAATCGCATTAATCGTCTTCTAAATCGAAAAAAGATTCGCGTGCATTTCGACGATAGAGAGGGCTACACTCCTGGCTGGAAATTCAATGAATGGGAATTGAAGGGTGTCCCATTGAGGTTAGAGATCGGTCCAAAAGATGTTGCCTCCCAAACAGTCACCTTAGCAAGAAGAGACATCATCAAGAAAGCGGTCGTCACCGACTCCAAGATCTCTAAGGAAATTGCTGATCTGCTAGAAGAGATTCAGAAAAACATGCTCCGTAAAGCTGAGGAATATTTGGAGAAACACATACTTACGGCAAACGACTACTCAGCCTTCAAAAAGGAGATTGAAGCCGGAGGATTCCTCCGCGCTAACTGGTGCGGAGATACCTCCTGCGAAGCGTCGATAAAGGAAGAGACAGGAGCTGATATCAGGCTTTTGCCCTTGAGTGAGGAGAAAGTCTTCGCCAACTGCATCTACTGTGGGAAAGAGGGGAAGAAAGTTGTCTATTTCGCGAGGGCTTACTAGTCCTAGTCCCGCTTTTTAACAATCGACCAGAAGTCACTTAGCACCTTCAATCTTTCCCGGTGTCTGAAAATTTCGACTGCGGCCAGCACGAGATACGCCATAGAGACTTCAAGCCGTACTGGGGGCACGAAGAATTGGATCCAGAACAAGATAGACAGGATGGCCGCATCCTTCAACCCGAATTTTAGATCCAAGAGGACGACAACTGCGTAAAGTGACTGAGCCGCTGTCAACAGAATTTCCAGTACTTGTAAATCCGTCAGGCTAATTGGCGAAGCCGAGCCTAGACTTATTCCATAGGCTATAGGAATCGTGGCGACCAGCAGTGTCCATTGGTTCACCTTCGAAGAAATGAGATTGCCTAGAGCCATGGGTGCGAATCTCACCGTGTTGGCCCAATATGAGACGGTGACCCCCTCAGGGAATTCCGTCAAGATGGGTGCTATCCATTGCGCAAAAAAGAATGCACTTATCCCAACTACAGCTGCGACCGCGATGAGACTTTCGATGAATGGCTCAGCGCCAAAGAAGATGACGAAGCCCCCGAAACCTAAGAAGGCTAGAATTACCAGTATTTTTGAAGGGCCTCGTAGAGATGAAACTGCTTGCGCTGGTCCATGAAGTAAATCCGGATTTGTATCCATCTCTGGCGGCACCCGATATCCCAAGTAGAGGTAGACAACGAACACTGACACCAGAACAATTGCGTCAAAAACCCCCAGCGTGCGCTTCGCAACGATAAGAAATGAATAAGCGGTTGAAACTAAGAGG
>JAHFOH010000209.1 GCA_023266955.1 Nitrososphaerota archaeon | reverse complement strand
CTAAAATAGAAAGAGGCTATCGATTAGTCTGTCTTGGCAAATCTCGAGGAAGATATAAGAAAAATTCTGGATATGTCTGACTCTGAAATCGATACAAGACTGGCTCGTGTGGTCAAGGGCCTGAAGAAGATGAACATTGAAACGAAGACCTGATTTCTGGTCGTTCCTCGAAAAGATCGAGGATTCCGAGAAGCATAGGGTCGTAACATCCTTCAAGAGATCACCCGAGGACTTCGCCGCGGAACTGGATCTACTCGAGAGAATTTATGACACTCGGAGAAAGTTTTGCCAACCCAAATTGACACTCGACTAAGAGAACCCTTTGACCCTTTTGGTAATTACGGCAGCCTTGTTTGAAATGCCATCCGCGAGAATGTCTAAGGTACTAACCATGGCTAAGGTTTCCTAGCCTCTATTATGCTGGCAGCAATTCGCTTGCAGGCGAGGCCCATAAAGACTACAGCGCCCGCCACAATACCAGCTAAGGAACGTACAGCACCAAGACTGTTACAGACCCGCGTGGGGTAAATTCGGATAGGCGATCGAGACAAGATTATAGGATACGGCTAGGAAAAATCGAGACGTGGCCACAATATATGATCGGGTGGTCCTTCTTCTGGCGATAAAGGAGAGGGGCAAAGTAGTTGATTTTGAGCACACTCACGAGAAGGTTGCACGAGATGTTGCTTTCGCAGAGAACAGGGAAGTTAGCCGCGAAGAGATTGAAGGGGCTCTGACCAAGCTTGCATCCGAAGGATACGTTCTCAAGAAGAAGGAGGGGTATGAGGGCACCCAGGAAATCGAAAAGCTTGCAGAGAATCTGATTCGGGAGAAGAAGGGTGAACTGAATCGGTCGTACGTGACTGTTTGGTTTGCGAAGAAGTACTATCCCCATGTTGCTGATGTGATGATGCCGTTTCTAGTCGATAGACCGGTCTCGGCAGTCAAGATTTTTTCAGGGAAATCTGATCCGATCGGAGAACTGGATGCAATATTCGTTAGATACTCCAAGTACAAGCCGAAGCCCGTTTACCTAACCATAGATTCGAAGGAGAGGCTCCTTGAACTCGTCTTCGACCACTGCGTCGACTTCATACCCTACATCCACAAAATTGGAGCAAAGGAGCCGGATATTTTTGTTCTCGACTTGGACGCTGGCTCAAGGATACTTCAGCATCCTAAAGCCTTCGAATTCGTGAAGTACGTCACCTCCGAATTAGCTACATTCCTTAAGGATCTTGGAATAGGCTGTATGGTGAAATTCAGCGGTTCGAGAGGATTCCAAATATGGACTTCATTCGATAACAAACTGCTCAGAGGAGAAGGGGATGTGTTCAGGAAATATAGGGATATGGCGGTGAATCTCCAAACTAGGCTTGAGGAGAGGCTTCAGAAGAATAGTACAGCAATTCACCGAAAATTTTCAGGGATAATCGCAAAAGGTCAGCCGATGACAACTTCAGTTGTCGCTCATAAGGAGGAGAGGGCATCTCAAATCCTTGTTGACTGGTCGGTGCTGAAACCTATGGGGGATGTTCGAGCGCCCTTCTCTATGCACTATAAAACCGGGCGGGTATCCCTTCCACTGTCTCCGACCGACCTAGAAGATTTTGATCCGAAGGATGCGACTCCACTTTCAGTGATTAAACAACTTGACAAGTACGAAAAAGCCTGTAAGGTTGAAATGAATGATCCCGCGCCTCTATTGGCGATTACCAAGTCTGCTTAGCTCCCTTAACGATTATAGGCCCCTCACGAAGAAGCTGGATGTTCTCAACGAAACCCTGAAGTCTTCTGATAGGTACTCTCGCAACTCCTTCAACTAGAGGTGCCACATTAATTATGGCTGCCTCACTGTGTCTAGAGGCTCTGTAGACAGACTGGAGTGTAATGAATGATCATTCTGAAGAAAATTCTCTGAATGACTATTCTACCCATCGTGTTTTGATTCCCTTTATCCTCGTGAAATGGGGGTCATCGGTGAAAACTGTTGAATCGGCGGCTAGGACAGCTGTGGAACCTATCAACGAATCAGCAATAGGGAGATCAGGGGTTGTTAATAGAATAGTTCCCGCTAGGGTCGACGTGCTTTCATCAACAGGCAGGAATACTATGCCTTTGGCCTTGGCGGACGCCACCCTGATTCGAACTGTCTCTTTACCTACCAATCTCCCCATATTTTCGTAGAGCTCCGCAATAGTAATGGTTGAAGCAGCCAAAAATGAGTCTGGCTTTCCAGCTACATCTACAACTGACTTGCACCATGCCCTTTGACTCTTGCTTTTCGGGCTAAAGTACGCAAAAAAGAAGCGGGTATCCAGTATCCCCTTTAGCGCCATCTTTTTCTCGACTTATCGAGCATCCTCCCTGCCTCTCCAAGACTGTACCTGCCTACGTCAGAGCCGATCAGTTCACCGAAGTCAGGAATAGGCTCGATGACGAGTCTTTGTCCTTCATCGTCGACCCGCAGCAAAGAGCCCTCCGTTATTCGGTGCCGCCTTCGAAACTCGGCTGGAATCGTCATCTGGCCTTTCCTAGTCACTTTCTGGAAGCGCTGCCTAGACGTCTGCACAACCGCCTTTCAGGTGTAGTACCTTTTAACGTTTGTCCTACCTTCTCCCCTACGTTGGACTCCAGTTGCTAGGTCTCTCGGAGCCTCTTTCGGTAATCAGGAATCTCAGCAAGTATAAGCAGGCATGCAAAGTTACTGTCAACGATCCCACCAATTTGCTGCAGGTTACAAAATCTGCTTGACTGGGCTAACAATGAGCGCGTGCTGGCGAACTTCATCAATATCATAGATGAAGCTCTGAAGGCTTCCGACAGGGACCACTGGGACGCCTTCGCCAATG
>JAHFOH010000051.1 GCA_023266955.1 Nitrososphaerota archaeon | reverse complement strand
AGCTGCTCGATTAGACTCTCTTGATGTTTTGTTATCCGTTTACCGATGAAAACGAGCTGGTTTCCTGTTGCCTGAAATTCCTCAAAATCCCACCTTCCAGAGACATAGTTGAAGAGGTATCCTCCCTCAGGGAAGTTCACGAATCCCTTTGCACGATAGACTCCATTTGGCATGTTTCTGAGAAGGGTCTCAAACCTCTCCCTGTCCAAAACGACTGTTGAAGAATAGCCGAAAGCCTCGATTTCCTCCTCTTCGATATGCTGTCTATGCCTAGTGATTACTTTCTTCTCGGCTTCTATCCCGAAAAGTAGCTCGGTGTCAATATTGCAGCGAACTGCCTCGAAGATCGCTGCCCTTCCATTGACTTCTCTTACCTTATTCTGAACCTGAGCCAGATTTTCTTGAGAAACCAGATCCGTTTTGTTAATCAGAATTAGATCAGCCATTTCGATCTGAACTCTTCCCGTATGTCCTAAGCTGGGAAACTTTACCATGCCGTCAGCATCAACTATCGTTATAGCTGAGTCAAGTCTCACTTCAGGTATGCTATCTTGCACATTTACTATGAGCGCGTCTGGTTCTGCAACACCCGTTGTTTCCACCACAATGGCTTCTGGATTGATGGTGCCGATGATTTCTCTAACTGCTGCTTCAAACTCTCCAGTTAGGGAACAGCATACACATCCTCCACTCAGCTCAACCATATTCACATTCTTGCCTTGTAGGATTCTCCCATCAATTCCTATCTCTCCGAATTCATTCATAATAATCGCAAGTCTTCGATTGGTTTCGTCTAGGATTCGACGTAGGAGGGTGGTCTTCCCACTTCCTAGGTAACCGGTTACAATCGTTATCGGCGTCCTAGGCATTTAGTGGCTAGCCCTTCACATTTCCAATCGGGATGAATCTAACTATCTTCCTGGAGATGCCAGCTATATTGATCGCTTCTATGACTTCATCTATGTCCTTGTAGGCTGGGCCAGCCTCTTCAGCTAAACCTGCGTATGAAACAGACTTCACGTAGATTCCTCTGCGAAGCATATCCTGCTGCAGTTTCTCACCTCTGAAGATTTGCTTGGCTTTAGTTCTGCTCATTGTTCTTCCACTTCCATGGGCGGTGCTTCCAAAAACCTCCAATTCGGCCTTCTTTGTTCCAACTAGAAGGTACGAACCTGTTTCCATACTGCCTCCTATAATGACTGGCTGACCCAGCTCCCTATAGATGGCTGGGATCTCTTCTCTACCGGGTCCAAACGCTCTTGTGGCTCCTTTTCTGTGAACAAGCACCTCCTTGGATGTGCCGTCAACCACATGTCTCTCCAGCTTTGCAGTATTGTGAGCCACATCGTATACCATTCTGAGACCCAGCTTCTCCGCATCTTGGTGAAACACTTTTGAGAAGGCTTCTCGGATTCTATGAACTATGACCTGACGGTTGGCGAAGGACATGTTGATTGCACATTTCATGCCGGCAAAATAGTTCTGACCCTCAGGAGAGTTGAAGGGTGCGCAGGCTAATTCCCGGTCAAGGATCTTTATCCCATACTTCCTCTCCATGACGTTCAGGAAGAGCTGTAGGTAATCTGTCGCAACCTGATGGCCGAATCCTCTACTCCCACAGTGGAACATGACCACTACCTGATTGGGAAAGATTCCTAGCTCCTTTGCTGCATCTTGATCAAAGATGTATTCTGGTCTGACAACTTGGATCTCCAGGTAGTGATTTCCGGAACCTAATGTTCCGATCTGATTCAGTCCTCTTTGTACTGATCTTTCACTAATCTTGGATGAGTCAGCTCCCTTCATAAGTCCGAACTCCTCCGTTCTTTCAAGGTCCTCCTCCCAGCCGTATCCATGTTCTAGACACCATTTTCCTCCGGTTTCGACAGCGTCTCTGAATTCTGCCGGTGAAAGCTTGGCGAAGCCAGTGCTTCCGACGCCAGCAGGGACTTTTTCGAAAAGGAGGTCGACGAGCTCTTTCAGGCGGGGTTGGACATCATCCTGGCTCAAATTAGTCAAGACGAGTCTCATTCCACAGTTTACGTCGAAGCCTATTCCACCGGGAGAGATTACTCCAGTTTCAGTATCCATGGCGGCCACTCCCCCTATGGGGAAGCCGTAGCCGCTGTGACCATCAGGCATCACGTACGCGTAGTTGATAATGCCAGGAAGCGTGGCCACGTTCGTGATCTGATCTATCACTTGTATGTCCATATCCTTCAGAAGCTTCTCTGAGGCGTAGATGCGTGCTGGAACGCGCATCCCCTGTTTAGCTGTAGGTGGTATCTCCCAAACCACATCGGAGACTTTTGTCACTGATTCTAGGAGGCTCACCATGAGAAAACGAGGTTGCTGGAAGCCGTTGCGTATTTAAGTTTCATTGGTCTAGGCACCAATAGGCTTGAGACTTAGAATCATCAAGCGCCTGACTGCTGACGAGATGTCAGCTAGGCTCAACGCTTTTGGAAGAAGGTACACTGCTGGTTATTCAGGCCTGCAGCGCAAATGCTCCGACGGCAAAGCCACTCCTGAGGAGTTTGTAGATTACCTTAGTTGGTCGGCGTTGCTGGACGCTTATGGAAATTACTTGGAGAATGGTGAACTCAATTATTTGGAAGAAGAATACCGTGACACTGAGAGGGAAGACTTCAGCAATGCGCTCACTTGGAAGAGGTTAGAACTCTTATCGATCGTTAACTCAAGTTGGGCTCAGTCAATAAATGAACTCGCTCGCAAGTCTGGGAGGAATGTTAAGAATGTCTATGAAGACTTGAAGGTGTTGGAAAGTTTGAAGCTGATACGGCTTGTACGGGTGAGTAATGGCAAGGTTACTCCCCAGGGTCTTGTCGAGGAAATTCATTTTCTAATGCGATAAAGGATTCATCTCACGGTTGAATCTTTGCGTTTGCCGAGAAGATAAGCCTGATGGCAATTTTAGCCTAGGCGATAACGCTTAGTAGAGTCACAAGTTCGGTGATTGGTCTGGATGGCGCAGATTTTCACGGTAGCTCTAGCTCAGATTGGATCAAGACTGGGTAATGTGGAGAAGAATCTGGAGAAGCATCTGGAGCATGTCGAGAGAGCTCGGAAAAGTGGCGCCGCCTTCGTAGTCTTTCCTGAACTATCTTTGACCGGATATATGCTGAGAGACCTAGCATACGAGGTTGCGGACGACTGCAAGAAGGCCCTGAAGAGTGTTGCCACCGCCTCGAAGGGGATCTACACGATTCTAGGGTTCGTGAACGAACCTAGACCAGGAATTTATCAAAACGCCGCGGCTCTACTCTACAACGGCAAAATCTTAGGGGTCGTTCCAAAATACTATCTTCCCAACTACGGCCCCTTCGAGGAAAAGAGGTACTTCAAGGAGGCAGGAGTAAAAGACCTAAAGGTCTTCAATACAAAATATGCAAAGTTAGGCATCACCATCTGCGAGGATGTTTGGCATCCCGAGCCGTGTGAAGCGTTAGCCAGATTAGGCGCGGATGTAATCTTCTGCATTTCATCATCTCCAATCAGAGGTTTCTACGGGGCCAAAGGTAAGACTGTGGGGGAACGCTCATGGGAGAAGATCTTGGGAACTCGAGCGATAGAGAACACTGTGTACATGATCTTTGTGAACAAGGCTGGGGCTGAGGATGAGGAGTATTTTTGGGGAGGGTCCACTATTATTTCTCCAGATGGTGTTGAAGTTGCTAAGGCTAAACACTTGGATGAAGATTTTGTGATTGGGGAAGTCGATCTAAACAGACTTGTGAGAGTTAGAAGGTTCAGTTCCTTTAGAGACCATCATCAAGATTTCCATAACCTACTCCGGAGACTGTGAAATGCAGCTACCTTCACTCGATTCAGAACGGGTTTCCAAATATATCACAAAGAGATTGAAGTGGTATGTTTTGGATTACGCGCAGGCCAAAGCTGGCGCGTTAGGTGTGAGTGGTGGAATTGATTCAGCAACTACTGCTTTTCTGGCGGCAAGGGCCTTAGGGCCGAAGAGGCTCTTCTGCTACGTCCTGCCGGGGAGAGCTACTAGGCAAGAGGATATCCAAGATGCCGAGGAGGTTATCAGACGCCTAAAGATTCCAAAAGCCAATCATGAGATTATTCCCATCACCGACATTGTTGGGCTGTTGAAAGAGAAACTTGGAAAACTTTCGAAGGTGGAGGAGGGAAACTTGACCGCGAGAGTCAGGATGGCTATCCTTCATCAGAGGGCTTGGAGGGAAAGGGCTATTGTCATTGGAACGGGTGATAAATCTGAATTGACGATAGGTTACTTCACCAAATACGGAGATGGGGGAGTTGACCTCCTGCCCCTCGGAGGACTCTACAAAACGCATGTCAGACAACTTGCGAGCTACCTAGGCGTCCCAGAAAGAATCATCCGTAAGCCACCTACTCCTGCTCTGTGGGATGGTCAAACAGCAGAGGGAGAGCTGGGGATCAATTACGATACATTAGACAGGATATTGTACTTGAGGTTTGAGGAGTGGCTTGATCCACAGGAGATCACAAACAGGCTTGGAGTCGCTAAGGGGAAGGTGGATCGTGTAATGACGATGGTTAAGGTTACCCAGCATAAACGCCTTCCTCCGGAGGTCTTCAAGATCGGTTTTAGAGACTTCGGCTCCGACTGGCGTTATCCTCGGCAATGGGCTTAGGTCGCGAAAAATTTTCCATTAGACGCACAACGGCCGTTCACACAAATCCTTAGCCACTTCGTAAGAAGACCTTCTTCAAATGTAGAAACTGTTCTGAAAAAAGAATTGTTTTTTTGCTGAAATGTTTTTTGGGAGAGGTACCTGGAGGAGTAAGTTCCGCCGTTTAGACTTCTTAGCGTATCTCCATTATTTCCTGTGGCTCTAATTGGAGGGTACTATGAGCGATGTTGAACCTTTCCTTCAGCCTGCTCTCCACTGACTTCACGATCTCTGAAGCCTTCCTGATACTCTGATCCTCCACTACAATATGCCCGCTGAGAGCGTATAGGCCCGAGGTGATTGTCCACACATGTAGGTCATGGACTTCCTTAACTCCTTCCACCTCCTTGATGGCACCAGCAATTTGCATGACATTAAGATGGCGAGGGACTGCTTCAAGAAGTATATTCGTAGAATCTCTTGCTAGAAGGAGGGCACTCCTTAGAATCAATATTCCAATTAGCGCACCTATTACTGGGTCAACAACATAGTATCTTGTCACAGCGATAACGACTCCGCCTATCACTACTCCCACTGAAGAAATAGTGTCGCTAAGTACGTGAAGGAATACGCCTCTAATATTTAGACTCCGTTGACTGCCCTTCCTAAGAAGAAAGATCATGCCCGCATTTGCAATCAGTCCTATCCCTGCGATTGGTATCAGGATGGGTGTGTAAACCAGTGGAGGCTGTAACAGTCTTCTGTAGCCCTCATAGAAGATGAAGCCAGATACCGCAACTAGTGCAAGAGCGTTTAGTAGCGCCGCTAAGATTTCTGCTCTATGGTACCCGAAAGTGAGTGATGGAGTATGAGGACGACCGGCTATCCTCATGGCTGCGAGGCTTACCGTAATAGCCAGAACATCTGCGAAAACATGTCCTGCATCTCCCAAGAGTGCCAGGCTATTACTCAAGAAGCCGCCGACAAGCTCTACAATCATTATCAAGATGGAAACGACTAGGGCAATGGTCAATCTCGGGCCGTAGGGGGGTGGGCCGTGGGGAGACGAACCCAATTGACTCAATTACAAAGCGAGAACTGCTAGGCGCCCCATAAGGATTTACAGCTTGAACTAAGATAATTCGCAGGGTTGATAAGAGCCAGAAAGTACGATGAGGTAAATTGGGACGAAGAAACGAAACTATCACCGGCATAGAGGGCGTTCGCGTAGGACATGCTGAGGATTATGACAGTCTTACAGGATGCACTGTGCTCATCTTTGAGACTCGCAGATGGCCTGTAGTGGCAGTGGAGGTTCGGGGCGGCCTCCCTGGCACTTACGGAACAGCTGGCTTAGATCCCTCTGCAACAATACGCTCCGCCAAAGCGATCTTCCTTTCAGGTGGCAGTCTTGACGGAATGGATGTCGCTTCAGGAATTCGTCGTTTTCTAATGGAAAAGACTAGGCTCCGTCCCATTTTCGGTGTTAAGGTGAAGCCTCCTGTTGGAGTGAGTGGTGCAATAGTCTTTGATTTGGGAAGGAGGATGGGTCATTGGCCAGATGCGGAAATGGGATATGAAGCATGTGAGAAGGCATCCTCATCTCGAGTAAAAGAGGGAAACGTAGGGACAGGAACAGGCTGCACGGTCGGAAAACTTAGGGGCATCAAGTTCAGCATGAAGGGAGGAGTTGGAAGCAGTTGCATCACACTCCCGAATGGTCTGCAAGTTGGCGCGCTAGTTGCTGTGAATGCTGTGGGAAATATCGTCGACCCCAGCAGTGGACAAATTATCGCCGGAACTCGCAGCGAAAATGGGGGGTTTCACGAATTTACTGAGTTGATGCCTATTCTTTTATCAAGAGGTAGGGAAGTTCCTATAGGCACCACAGTCGGTGTCGTCGTGACGAACGCAGATCTAAGCCACGACGAGGTTCAGAAGATGGTGCAGATGTCCCATGACGGTTTAGCCAGATCGATTCGCCCAAGCCACACCGCAACTGATGGTGATGCATTGTTCGGCGTCTCCACCGGAGAATTGAGAACGTTTCTGCCGCGAAGATTAGAGAGAGAATGGATAGGCCTGCGAAAAGACGTCGTAGGACATTTGGCTGCTGAACAAGTGACTGCCTCTGTTATCAGAGCTGTGCGCGCCGCTAAGACGATAAAATTCGATGAAGCCTGGAATGGAATGATCCCTGGACTCGCAAGCGGCTGAAATACAATTTGGAAAGGATGGGTGCTTGGAGAAATCGTGGGTCCTTTTCAGATTTTCAAGTTAGTTGTTTGTAGGACTGGATGAATTCAGGGTCTATAACTCCGGATACAATCTTCTCGGTTCCATCGCTCATTAAGACTGGTAGTGCAGTAGCGTGATAGGGTAGCTCAATCTTCTCCAGCTTGAGCGGTTCGTCAGTTTCGACGATCTTCTCACAAACACCGTCCTGATATTGGAAGCCGTAGATTTTCTCGATTCTTCTCTCACCGAAGCCTCCGGCTCTTCCGCCTGCTGCAGTTGAAGCCTCTGGCAGTTGCAAAACGTAGATAGAATTCTTACCTCGTAGTGATCTAAGATCTATGGAATCCTCAGCTACAAGTATTATTCTTCCCTTCCTCAACAATAGTTGGGAGAGTTCTTCCAGAGGCGTCATTCCCTCAACCATTTGACTGCCTGTTGAAAAATGTCTTGGTCCGACTTGCCATTACTTATGCGACCGTTTGTGTGGATGCTGCCCTCTTTTTGAATCCTTTGGAAGAATAGGCAGAAGCCCTATCCCAACTCCTTTCAGCAGTACTGACTTGCGGGTTTTCGTGCGCACTATTCAAAGATCCGATGATGGTTTGTTGTTGGGGAAGAATGCTCAAGAATGCCAACAGAGCGAACATTATGTTTGAAAACAGGTCTCGAGATCGCAGCTGGGAGGATGTTTCACATGCTTCGGTTCGTAGAACTAATCTATAGAATATGGGGATTACGCTTATATTGCTACCATTAGGTGCATACGTATGCGGCTCGACAGGATGCCCAGCAAGAGGCGAAGACAGCTAACTGCAAGCATAGCTTTCGCATCGACTTCGACTCAGGTACCGACCTTTGTCGCTGTTGTCGCAGGAGCAACAGCAGTTGCCATAATTCTTGGGGTACTACTGGTTCGATACGCTTGGCGAAAAGAAAAGCGTACCTAAGAAAACTCCCTCACACGCTTAGTGTGAGACAAACGTGCCTAGTCTGCAAATTCTGTGAACCTTAATGCAAAAAAACGTGGACGCCACGTGTTTTGCGCTATTCCCGAGCTAGTTTCAGGGCGACGGCAAGGTTCGATGCACCACCAGCTACGAAGAGCACCAACTCAAGGATGGAGACATTTGAATTAGGTTCAATGAGACGCGCTTCGCCAAAGAAAACGATACCAAGAAATGCCAGGATCATCATGAAACATGCTGCGAAGCCCGTTGAGACCGCCAGGAGCTCCGTCATGCGCGGTAAGGTCCTATGAGGATGTGATCTCGATGAGCCCAACTAGCCTTTCCTAACAAAGCGCAACGGTTGTTTCTAAATCAGTATTCTAATGTAATCTTTCGAATCTCCTAATCAATAT
>JAHFOH010000208.1 GCA_023266955.1 Nitrososphaerota archaeon | reverse complement strand
ATCAACTTTCTTGTGCTACATGGCTCACTGACCGAGAGGAAGTTGTCTCGCGGCTCTGACGTCGACATGCTGATGGCGGTGCGCGAGCAGGATTTGTTTATTGCAAAATCGCTCTTTGCCGGTATTCCAGACTTTGATGTTAACGTGGTGCCTTCTAATAGACTAATTCCGTCGTGCAAATACGAGCCTCTTTTCCTGCTTGCGGTGAAATACGGGCTCCCACTAATTGACACGAATTCCTTCAAAGAGAGAATTCTACGTGATCCTTTAGACAGAAAGGCTCTAGGGAAAAGCGTGGAACTTGGCTTCAGTGCCTTAGACATTGTACGCGCCTTCCTCGTTCACTCTGACAAGGATGATCCGCTATGGGGCTGCGCCTATTCGCTGATGCTCAGGTTCAGGCAGGCATATGCCGTAAAGTGCTTGGTCATAAATGAAAAACCAACGGCGTCGGGGCTGTACTCTGAGGCTGAGAGATTTGGAATAAACCGTTACGTTTTCGCCAAGCTGTACGAGTTCTACCGAAGAGCCCGTGACGATCGGATGGTTGGGCGGTATCCGCAAAGGGATTTCCTGCAACCCTTCCTGAGGGCTACGGACGACTACTTAGGAGAAGTGAAGAGGATGACAAGTGGCTAGAAAGAAAAGGATAGCTAGGGGTATCAAAAGTATAGAGCGACAGATTGAATTGCATGAAGCAAAGATAAAATCGGCCTTAACGAAGGGAGACGTGTGGTTGGCCGAGTATTATACCAAGGAGATTGAAAGACTCAGGCAGGACCTAGATATGAAGAAGCGAAAGCTGACCCGAAAATACAGGTGACTTCTCCTCAGTCCTCAGCTTCAAGTTTGAGGGTGCTCCTCTCTACTAGTTTCATGATGCGCCCAAATTCAATCCTGCTCCAATAAAGTTGCAATCTAAGTGCAAGAGAAAAGACCCCTGATTCTTTATCTTAAGTAGGGGGACGAGGGAATTAGGGTCTAGGTCATTGTCACGGAGAGGACAGCAATCTGAACAATGGTTGATCCTAGTCGATGAGAAAGATAACGCTCTGGGATACGACACGCGTGAAAATTGTCACTTGGGTGAAGGTAGGATGCATCGTGCCTTCGTCGTCTTCCTATTCAATTCCAAGAAAGAATTGCTAGTGCAGAAGAGGAGTTCACTGAAGCTGCTTTGGTCTAACTACTGGGATGTCTCTGTTACGAGTCATGTGCTCCGTGACGAGGACTATCTGTCAGCATCAGCCAGAGCGTTGAAGAATGAACTCGCTATAACCTCCGCACATCCGAGAAGAGTTCTTGACTTCACGTACGTTGTACCTTTCGGAAAGTATTCAGAGAACGAGTACTGTGTACTGCTTGTCGGCGATTATGATGGTTCAGTGAATCCTAATCCTGATGAGGTAGCTGCAATCAGGTACAACTCTCTGGAAGATCTACGCAGAGACATGAGAACCAAACCGGATGATTACACACCTTGGTTTAAGATAGCCGTTCATCGATTCTCTTTGATGCCGACTTCAGCCAGATGAAACCTTAATTCACTTCGCTTTCAGCATTCCGCCAGCCGTAACTACAACGTTCACTCGCGACGTAGGCTTAAAGTCCCTGCAGTATTCCCAGTAAAACTCCTTTCCATGTTCAATGGGGCAGATATCGCCTAGAGTTTGATAGGCGGCGCATTTCCTGCAGTCGGTCAATTGAGAAGTCATTGGGGACCAATAGCGTTAACGTGTTGATGTCTAGAGCTGTGGATAAAGCAGTATACTTCGCCACACTTCAAGCAGGTGAAACGGTATTGCTCCGAAAGGTTAGTTCCACACCATCTGCACGGGACGATCTGAGAAAGCGCTAGCATAGAATTAGCGATCACTTCACAGAATCGACAGGTCCGTTCCTCTTGATCTCAGGATCGTCTATGCCGCTTTCAGTTATGGCGAAGTTGGTTTGACTATACGGATGGTAGGGACTGTCAACCATTATCGCGAGTCTCTGCTGACCAGCTTTACGCAAGTAGATGCGGTATGTGCATGCATGCGCCAAAATGTGTCCTCCAGCTGGTTTCGTTGGATCACCTAGGAAGACATCAGGCTGAGCCTGCACTTGGTTCGTAACTAGGATGGCTACATTATAGATCTCAGCTATTCTGAGTAACCTGTGGACAAGGCGATTGAGCCTCTGTTGCCTTTCAGCTAGTGTGCCTCTCCCTAGGAACTCAGCTCTGTGCAGAGAGATTATGCTATCCACTACAACTAGTTTTGCATCAAATTTTTCGATATACTTTCCAAGGTTTCTGATGACGAGTTCTAAGTGAGGACTGTTGTAGACTTTGCATACTATCACACGCTTCAAAGCCTCTTCAGGATCGAGTCCTCTAGCCTGGGCGATCTGATACACTCTCTCAGGTCTGAAAGTTCCCTCGGAGTCGATGTAGACTACACTGCCCGCGAAGCCATTTTTCGAAGAAGGCATCTGAGCCGTTACACAGACGGTGTGGCAGAGCTGCGATTTCCCCGTACCGTAATCCCCCCAAACCTCAGTTATTGCCTGACTTTCAATTCCTCCCTTCAACAGGTCATCTAGGTTCTGGGAGCCTGTGGTGCATCGCAACATCGTCTGTCTTCTTTGATAAGCCTCGATGGCCGGAATGAAGTCCTTGTCGAGGAGTCCGCTCTCCTTCAGCATTCTGTGCGCAGTGAATATTAGGGCGCTGGCGTTTTCTTTGCTTCCGCCTAGTACTTCAACAAGTTCTTCAGGGAGAGCAACTGCCAGGTCGAGAACTGATTCGACTCCCGCATCCCTCAGTTTCTTCTCGGTTGCTGGACCTATACCCTCGAGGTCACCTAACTCCGCATC